>JBEVXT010000414.1:0-3268 GCA_040505955.1 Sedimenticola sp.
TCATAACGCACCCCAACAATATAGTAGCGCCTGTCACCCCGGGGTGTCCGTACCACCACTTCGTCGTCGATGCGGCGTCGCATCAGGGCGCAGGCCATGGGGGAGTCCATACTGATCCAGCCCTTGGCGGGGTCAAACTCATCGGGGCCGACAATACGGTAGACCACCTGATGCCCTGCTTCATCCTCAAGGGTGACCCAGGCGGCAAAAAAGACCGCATTGGTGTCTGATAAGGGCTGATCCACTATCTGCAACTGGGGCATGCGTCTCTGCAGGTAACGTACCCGCCGGTCGATCTCTCGCAACTCTTTCTTACGGTAGATGTATTCGGCATTTTCAGAACGGTCACCCTCAGCAGCAGCGGCGGCCAGCGCCTTGGTGACATCCCGCCGGCGAATCCATAATGCCCTGTATTCGGCATACAGCGCCTCGTATCCCGGCCTGGTGATATAAGGCGAGCTCATTGGCTGTGGCGGACGATAGCGACCCATGGGTTATAACCGACGGCAACTCTGCAGTGGAAAGGTGTAAAATACCCGGCAAAATCGAATTTCGCCAGAGAAAAGATCATGAGCGACACCCCCGATATCCTGAAAACGATCATCAGCCGCAAGCTTGAGGAGATAGCTGAGCGTACCACAAAAATACCGCTAAGCCGGTTAACCGATCAGCTGGAAGGGGCATCTCCCTGCCGTGGCTTTGCCGATTCCATTGCCGCCAGGATCGCCCAGGGCAAGCCCGGTGTGATTGCCGAGATCAAGAAAGCATCCCCCAGCAAAGGAGTGATTCGGGAGAATTTCAATCCGGCAGCTATCGCTGAGAGCTACCAGAAAGGGGGGGCGGCCTGCCTCTCGGTTCTCACCGACATCGACTTCTTTCAGGGGGGGGATGATTATCTGAAACAGGCCCGCGCCGCCTGCGAGCTACCGGTGATCCGCAAGGACTTCATTATCGACCCCTACCAGGTGGTTGAGGCGCGAACCATTGGCGCTGACTGCATTCTATTGATTGTCGCCTGCCTGGATGACGGGCAGTTGGCTGAACTCAACGACCTCGCCCAACAGCTCGGCATGGATGTTCTGATTGAGGTGCACGACCGGCGGGAGATGGAGCGGACGCTAGAGGTTAAGAACCGTCTGATCGGGGTCAACAACCGCGACCTGCGCACCTTTGAGACCAACCTCAACACTACCATCGAACTGCGGGAGATGGTGCCCAACGACCGCATTCTGGTGACCGAGAGCGGCATCCACACCAGCGATGATGTGGCCCTGATGCGTTCGCATAATATCAACACTTTCCTGGTGGGAGAGGCGTTTATGCGGGCCGAAGAACCGGGAGAGCGGTTATCACAGCTGTTTGGATAGTGTCCAAAAAAGTCATTATCAAGGAGTAGCTATTCAGCTAAGCCTGTTTGAAAGACGTATTCTGGCAGGGGTCTCCCAATGCGCGATCCGCAGCCTATCGCGGTTCAAGAAACCGCTCCTACGGAAACGGATATCTGACTCGCTCAGGGATTCCCCAAGGCGGCAATAGCGGCGGTAAAGCCACTCAGCGAAGTGGAGAGCTTTGTCCCCTTACCCTGAATGGTGGCGAAGGAGATATTGAGTCTGTTTCCCTTCTTCAGCAGCACAAGTATCGGCTCCTCCACGGAAAAACCGGCACGGCAACCGTTGTTGATACAGATATTGTAGGGAATGTTTAGACTCTCTCCCTCATCCACCTGAACACTGATTCCAGGAACCAGTGCCACCCCCAGCGGCAGGGTCACCACCATCGCTGGCTCTTTCTGATTCTGTGGGTAGTGAATATTGATACTCATAATCACCTGCCCGGTCTTCTTCACCGTAATGTTCTGAAAGATGTAGCAGACCTCCTGATCCAACCCCGGGAGTACTTCACACTGCTTGCTCCAATCCTTGAACTTTTGCGGGACAGGCTTCTCCGGTGCCGGCTTTTCCTGGGCCACCGCCGTGGTAAAAAAGAGAACGAGCAGAAGAGACAAGACCGTCATCAGGGGCGGTTTTACGGGAATAATAGGCATCAAAGCACTCCTTAAACTAGCGTAACGTAACTGTCAGCAGGGGTGCGAAAACAGGCACTCCGTCCACAGCCATGTACAATAGACTATTAACCCGGATAATTCATCCAGACTAAAAACCAAGCGGGGAGTGTTATGTCAAAAGAGGGTCAATTCACAATTGAGATGGAGCAACTGGAGGGCTACCGCTTTAACGTAGCCTTTGATCTGGACGGGGTGGATAACCTGATCGTCGATGAGCCTGCCCCGCTGGGTGCAGGCAGCGGCCCCAACCCGTCGCGCCTGTTGACGGTCGCCGCCGCCAACTGTCTCAGCGCCAGCCTGCTCTTCTGTATCAGTAAAAATGATCCCCCGGCAGGCAGCGTAAAAACCAGCGCCGTCTGCTCTATCGGGCGCAACGATAAGGGGCGGATGCGTATTCTGCGGATTGATGTAAAACTCTCTATCAACGGCGAACTGGAGAAGACGGTACGAAGCAAGCGCTGTCTCGAGCTTTTTGAGGATTTCTGCGTCGTAACCGCCAGTCTGCGAGAGGGCTTCGATGTGGGCGTTGAAGTGATCAATGACGCCGGTGAAACACTGCATCAGGCCTAGGAGCCTCACCAAACCGGCCATGAGCAAAAAGCACAATCTTCAGCGAGTTCGTAATATCGGCATTGCCGCTCATATCGATGCGGGCAAGACCACCCTCACCGAGCGAATACTCTTCTACACCGGCGCCCTCTACAAGATCGGTGAGGTTCATGACGGTGCGGCCCATATGGACTACATGGCCGAAGAGCAGAACCACGGCATCACCATCACCTCCGCCGTCACCCGGGCGAAGTGGCAGGATCATCTGATACAGGTTGTCGATACTCCGGGCCACGTGGACTTCACCATCGAGGTGGAGCGCAGCATGCGGGTACTGGATGGTTGCGTTATCGTTCTCGACGGGGTGCGCGGTGTCGAGCCACAGACTGAAACCGTGTGGCGGCAACGCTCCCACTTCAACCTGCCGACACTCTTTTTCATCAACAAGATGGATCGCCCCGGCGCCGATTTCGACAAGTCACTGGAGAGTGTTCGGAAACGGCTGAAAACGATGCCTGTCCCGATCACGCTACCCCTGCCGGAGCAGAACGGAGTGGTCAATCTGATTGACCGCACACTGACCCGCTTCTCCGGCGACCACGGCGAGGTGATCGAAACCACACCCGCTGATGAGGCACTCCTAAAGAGCATTGA
>JBEVXT010000415.1:0-5088 GCA_040505955.1 Sedimenticola sp.
GGAGTTAGCACAGATTTGCCGTGCCAGGTCACCAGCTTCAGCTGGTGGTTTATTGACTGACATGTCATTCATGATCTGGAATACAAAAAGAACACAGATAGAACTATGAAATGAATAGCATGGAAGATATACCCCACAAAATTATTCTGAAATCCCATCGATTGATGGATAGGTTTCGCCTCTTTATTCGAAAAGCTAGTAAAGACCAGGACAGTCATCAATTAACTCAGTAAAGATGAAGAGTGTCCTGATCTTCGATCTTCAGGAGTCATATTTACGTTTATTTTTGGCCGATTTCCAGGTGTGATCAGGTACTATTTTGTCTTCCTCAGTACCTTAATCTGAAATAGGGTGTTGCGCTCCTCCTCCTCCAGCAGTGATTCGATGTAACGAATGGTTTTGCGGTAGCGGGGAATGATGTTGTATTTGAGGGCATTGACCCGTTTTTGCGCCTTGCGCTGCTCTGCAATAAGGCGGCTGAGGGCGATTTGATACTCTCCCATCCGTGCCAGCAGTAGCGCCGCTTCGGTCAGCTCCTTGCGCGTCTCATCAAAACTGGCGTCGGTGCCGAGCAGGCCGACAGGCTCCATTGTCAGCTTTTTTGCTGAAACAGCTGGGTACTCGACACCCAGGCTGCGCCGGGGGATTATGTCGATCTGCAGGGTTGGCGAGGTGCCCAGCCCCGCTTGTTGCAGCGACCTGCTGCCCATACGTAGATGGGCGACGCTGAGCCAGTGGTACGCCTGTTTTAGTGCCTTGCGTGCATACTTGCGCTGCTTCCGATAGACACTGATACGCTCGTAAAGCAGCCGCGTGAGCAGCTCGCGCTTGCGCTCCAGCAACATATGTCCCTCTTCCAGGAACACCACCTGCCGCTTCAGGTTGAGCAGTGTGCTCTTGGTTGGGGGGGCCTTGATCAGTTGCTGCTGCGTCACCCCTACTCTCCACGATGGTGGTATTTGGCCAGATCGGTCTCATTTACCCGACTGAGAGAGTCTTTGGGGAACATGCTCAGCAGCTCCCAGGCAAGGTTGATGGTCTCGATGATGGTGCGATCCTCATCCTCTCCCTGAGCGATGAATTTTTTGTCGAACTCATCGGCAAAGCGCAGATAACGTCTATCCCGTTCCGACAACTCGTCAGCGCCGATGATGGAGGCGAGGTTGCGGGTCTCCTGGGCTCTGGCATAGAGAGCGTAGAGCTGGTTGGCGACCCGTTGGTGGTCTTCCCGGGTGTCATCTTTGCCGATGCCGTCCTTCATCAGGCGCGACAGGGAGGGGGAGATGTCAACCGGGGGATAGATTCCCCGGCTGTTGAGGTCGCGGCTGAGCACGATCTGCCCCTCGGTGATATAACCGGTGAGATCGGGAATCGGGTGGGTAATATCATCTGAGGGCATGGTCAACACCGGCACCATGGTGATGGAGCCGTGGCGATCCCTGATTCTTCCTGAGCGCTCGTAGATCTCGGCCAGGTCGGAGTAGAGGTATCCCGGATAACCCTTGCGCGAGGGGACATCCCCCTTTGCTGTGGCCACTTCACGCAATGCCTCGGCGTAGTTGGTGATGTCGGTCATCACCACCAGCACATGACGGTCAAGGTCGAATGCCAGATATTCGGCGGCGGTCAGCGCCACCCGTGGCAGCGCCAGCCGCTCTACCGGAGGGTCATCCGCCAGGTTGATATACATCACCACGTTGCCGAGAACGCCGGAGGAGGCGAACTCCTCCTGAAAGAAACGGGCGTCACTGTAGGAGACACCCATGGCAGCGAAGACGATGGAGAAGCTGCTCTCTTCATCCACCAGCCGCGCCTGGCGCACGATCTGGGCGGTCAGGCGGTTGTGGGGCAGGCCTGAGGCGGAGAAGATCGGCAACTTTTGCCCACGCACCAGGGAGTTGAGGCCGTCAATAGAGGAGATACCGGTTTGGATAAACTCCCGGGGATAGGTGCGGGCTGCTGGGTTGAGGGCGGAGCCGTTGACACTGCGGCGTATGCTGGAGACGATGGGGGGGCGGCCATCCTTGGGTTCGCCAATGCCGGTGAAGACCCGGCCCAACAGCTCCGGGGAGAGGCTGATCTCCAGTGGCTGGTCAAGAAAGCGCACCCAGGTGTTCTCCAGGTCGAGGCCGTCGGTACCCTCGAATACCTGAACCAGCACCTCCTCTTCGGCGCTGCGAATCACCTGTCCGTTACGGCGGTTGTTCTGATAGTCGCATATACTGACACGGTCACCAAAGGCGACATGGGGAACGCCGGTGACGGTCAACAGGCCGCCCTGTGCGGAGGATACGGATCGATACTCCCTGGCGCTCATTCTGCGTGCTCCTTAAACTTGGCATATTCAAGCCGAATGTCGTGAAACTCCTGGAGAAACTCCTCAAGCATCACGCCTATCTGTTCCACCTGTTCACTGTCGTATGTCTGCTTGGCGCGACGTGCCCGGGCCAGCATCGGGAGTGCTGTCAGCTCCTGAACCGGTATTCCGATCTCAATCAATTCGGCACCCTTTTCAATAATGGTGAGGACCATGTCGAGAAGGGCAAACTGTTTCTCCGGTGAGGAGAAGGTGTCCACCGGATCGAGGGCGCTCTGCTGCAACACCCCCTCCTTGATCAGTGCGGCACCTTCCAGCTCCCAGCGCTGGGCGGAGGAGAGCGCTTCCGGCCCCACCAGGTTGACGATACGTGAGAGTTCGGCGTCACGGGCCAGTAGCGCCAGAGCCTGCCCGCGTCTTGCCCGCCAGCGCGGATCGATCTCCTTGTGCCACCACTCGGCGGCGGTATCGACGTGCTCGGAGAAGCTGTCAACCCAGTCGATGGCCGGGTAGTGGCGGGCGTCCGCCAGCTCTTTCGACAGCGCCCAGAAGGTCTGGATAATCTCCTTGGTATGGGCGGTCACCGGCTCGGAGAAATCCCCCCCCGGGGGTGATACCGCTCCGATCAGGCTCACCGACCCCTTACCGCAACTGAAGCTTTCAACCCGGCCAGCCCGTTCATAGAGGGCGGCAAGGCGGGATGCGAGGTAGGCGGGGTAGCCATCCTCCACCGGCATCTGTCCCAGCCGTCCGGAGACCTCGCGCAGCGCCTCCGCCCAGCGGCTGGTGGAGTCGGCCAGCATCACCACATCATAGCCCTGATCACGATAGTATTCGGCCATGGTGAGGCCGACATAGATCGATGCTTCCCGCGCCACCACCGGCATATTGGAGGTGTTGGCCACCAGCAGTGTGCGCTCCATCAGTTTGTGGCCGGAGTAGGGATCCTGCAGCTGGGGGAAAGTCTCCAGTACGTCGACCAGCTCGTTACCACGTTCGCCGCAGCCGACATAGATGACGATATCGGCATTGGACCAGCGGGCAATCTGCTGCTGCACCACGGTTTTGCCAGCGCCAAAGGGGCCGGGAACCGCGCCCTTACCCCCTTTCAAGAGTGGAAAGAAAGTGTCGAGTATGCGCTGACCGGTGATCAGCGGGGCTACACCATGATCCCGTCGTAGGTAGGGGCGAGGGGTGCGCACGGGCCAGCGATGAAACAGCCGCAGCTTGCGAACCTGTCCCTGGGGGGTGCGGATGCGGGCGATGGTATCCTCCAGTCGGTAGTCGCCCTCGGGGGCCAGCTCGATCAGCTCTCCACGCTGAAAGTGAGCCGGAACAATAATACGGTGCTCTATCAGCCGAGTCTCCTGCACCGTTCCCAGCAGGGCGCCGGCGTTGATCCAGGTGCCGCATTCAAGCCCTTCACTGGGTTGAAACCGCCACTCCTTGACGCGGTCGAGGGAGGGGAGGCTGAGCCCGCGGGGAATATGGTCGCCTGCGGTGTCGAATATCTTCTCCAAAGGGCGCTGCACACCATCAAAAATGCTGCCGAGCAGCCCCGGGCCCAGCTCTACGGAGAGGGGCCAGCCAAGCCCCTCCACCGGGCCACCGGGGCGGATTCCCTCGGTCGGCTCGTAGGACTGTACCAGGGCGTTGTCCCCCTTGAGACTGATCACTTCGCCAAAGAGCCCCATCTCACCAATCATCACCTGCTCGCCGTTTCGCGCTCCCGGCATGGAGATAGTGACAATGGGGCCGTTGATTTCGCGGATGATGCCTGTTCTTTTATTACTCATGCCACCGTTTCCCTGCTCTCCTGGAGTGAACCCGTCGGCATCAACCGTTCAATAATCACCTGGTGAAGGTGATCACTCAGCCGCTCTACCCGACCCTCATAGGTGTTGTTGAGGCGGATGCGGTTATCTTCGGTGCGTATCTGCACGCCGCCGATGGTTTCGATCGGGGTGGTACTGAGTATCAGCTGTTTATCAGGCGCCGCCTCCCGGGAGAAGCTCTCCCAGATCGGTTGCAGCCGCTCCATATCCCGGGTGTTGACCATCACCACCAGTTCCCGTTGCTGGAACAGCTTAACCCCTCGGTGGATAAAAACCTTGAGCAGCGGCAGGTACTCCTCGGAATTGTCGGCCAGCATCTGCATCCGCTCGGTCAGCCGTTCCAGCACCGCCTCCACCAGATTCCAGCGCAGGTGATCCATCTCTTTGTGCAGCTTCAGCTCATTTGACTGAACCTGGCGGCGGTAGCTACGTTCGGCCTTGGATTTTGCAATCAGTACCTCCCGCTCTTCCCTCAGGTGCAGTTTGTCGTGGGCATCACGCAGGATATTATCGCGGCTGTGCTCCGCCCGTTCGCGATACTCCACCGCCAGGCGATTGGCGCGGCTCAGTATGGCCGATTCGAGTTCGTTTACCTGATCCACAATCAATCCTCACTTTCCAGTTGGTTGCCCAACAGCGCCTGAATCTGGGTGTCGACGACGCAGTAGCAGTTCTCCGGGTCATTCAGCGGTGGTACTTCTGTGACCACTATACGACCCCCCTCTTCACGAATCTGCTGCAGCATCGCAGGGTTGCGGCGGGAGAGTTCGCTGTCAATGATAATAAAAGCGTTCTGCTTGCTCTCCACCAGCTGTCTCAATATATGATCAAGCTCTGTTGTTGTCGGATCCGGCCAAGTCTCGAAACCGATCAGCTGAAAGCCGTCTGTCAGAGAGGCGTCGCCCATAAACAGCATCCGTGTCGCTGGGTGCTCAT
>JBEVXT010000415.1:5188-25491 GCA_040505955.1 Sedimenticola sp.
GCAGTTCAGTCATTGCAGGCTCACAGCTTGTCGAGTAGCAGGATACTCATCACCAGACCGTAAATGGCAATACCTTCCGCCAGTCCCAGGTAGATCAGGGTACGGCCAAAAATCTCCGGTTTTTCCGCCAGCACGGCGAGGGAGGCGGCACCGATGGGCCCGACCGCAATACCGGCGGCGACAGTACTTAGTGCGGTGGGTATGCCCACGCCGATGATCGCCAGGCCCATGCCGAGGGAGATCTCTTTTGCCCCCTCTGCGGCAGCAGGGACCGCCGCCGTTACCTCATTGATACCCATGAATATCAGTACCGCCTGGGCGCCGACAAACAGTAGCAGATTAATGCCGACAGCTTGCTTGCGCCTGCGACCTGCGGTGGGGGTTTTTTGGGGGTGCAGTTCAATATAGATACCGGTGGCGATAAGGCCGGCAATACCGAATGTCATTAGCATAATCAGCCAGTACATGGAGTGCTCCTTGATGGTAAGAAAAATGATTGGGTGTTATTCGGGTGGTTCATTTTGCACCTCCGGTATTCAGCCTTAACGGTTTGAACTCCTGTCCGTCGCCGGCATAAAAACGGGAGAAACCCTCGTAGTATTCAAGACGCAAAACCTGAATGGTGACTATCGCCCCCTCCAGTACAAGAATAAAAATATTACCACCGATCACCATCAACCAGTGTCCGGCCCCTTCCATCATATCCGCAAGGGTGAATACCGCCACTGCCAAGGCGACATGGTTGAGGCTGAATGCCGCAACACGCAGAAAGGAGAGGGTGTTGGAGATGTAACCGGTAAGGGTCTCAAAGGTCTCAATTGCAGCGACCATCATCCGCTCGCCGGGGGTTGCCTTGGTCTCAATCAGCTTATAGGCGAGAAGCGTCAATAGGCTAAGGATGCTGAGCAGTGCCGGCAGAATACCGAAAGCGCCGTTTTTATAAAGGTTATATACGCCGCCAAGCAGACTGAGGTAGAGGATGATGCTGACCACGCCGTTGGTTTCAAAGATGGCACTGTTGAAGTCACCCGAGACAAAGCGGTTGTGGATTGATAGCAGGGTAATGATGACGAGAAAACCGACACCCCAGGCAAGGGCCATCGACAGCATGTAGAGAGGGTCGGAGAGGGGAGGGATCCAGACGGCATGGAACAGGTGCTCATAGCCGAAGAGACTGCCGTAGAGCACGCCGAAGAGCGAGGCGGAAAGACCGGCGGCAATGGCAAATGGGGTGAACTTCTTCAGCTTTCTGCGGGCGGCCAAGGCGACCAATATAATGACCGCACCGTGGCCGATATCGCCGAACATCATGCCGAACATGGCTACGAAGGTGAGGGCGAAGATAATGGTTGGATCGATCTCACCATAGCGGGGTATGCCATACTGTTTGACCAGCGTGGCGAAAGGGGTCATCAGTCGGTTTTTGGGAATGTAGCTGGGAACCAGGTGACGCTCCTCCCGTGAAGGGTTTCTGGTATTGAGCTGGAAGGGATTCTCCAGAGCGCTCTTCAGTGCCGCTTCCGTCGGCGTCACCTCCCGGGCTGGCATCCACCCAGTGATGATCGAAAGGTGGCCGGAGCTGCGGGCCGCGTTCTCCATGCTGACAAAGGGTTCAGCAAGGGCGAGGGTCTCTTTTGCCTCCTTCAGTGTCTGACGCAGCTCATTACCGCAGGCGATCATCGCCTCCGTCTCATCACTCCACTCATGGGTGATTTTCTCACGACGCATCTCCAGCTCGGCCCGCACTTTTTCCGGTTCGTTGCGCAGTTCGGGTGGTATCGGCAAAGGGCGGAAGCCCGCCGTATCCAACACCGAGTTCATCTCCTCTACACGGTCGCCCTTGAGTCCAAGGACGATAATATGGGCGTTCTCCTCCTGCTCCATATAAGTGAACAACAGATAATCGGCAAGGCCGATAGCCTCTTTCAGTTGGGCGACATTCTCTCTCGGCAGCATGCCGACGTGGATGTCGAGAAACAGCTTCTCGCCCTGCAGCAGGCTAAGGTCAATATTGAGCTCGACGAAGTTGTCCAGCGCCTGACTGAGCTGGTTGACCATGCGCTCATCATCTCCAAGGCGGCGAAAGGCCTCCTCATAGGCGGAACAACGCTTCCACACCTCACCAAGCCAGTCGTTGGTGATGGCCAGTTTGGCTTCCGGAATGACATGCAGCTGGCTGACATCGATCTCTTCCGGTAGGTTGATATGGTCCTCGATCTTTTGCAGGCGGGAGCAGGCCTGGTAGTAGATCTGGCGGTATTCAACACCCGGGATGTTGGGAAAACTCTCCGCATAACAGCTCCGGTAGTCGGGACTGAATACCTCCCTCTCCGCCAATGTCAGGGAGACCAGCGGCAGGTCCTCGGTAAGCACCTGCAGCATGACATGTTTCATCGCCAGGGGCTTGAACATCAGTGATGGCCCCCGTGTGAACTGTCGATGCCGGGTGGAATATTCGCCGCCTGACGAATCAACGCTTCATCAAGGTCAAGAATTCGCCCCTGGACAATGGCGTAGACCCGCTGCAGATCGATCTCACGCAACATCAGGTAGGCGAGGCTCCGTGTCACTGCGGAGTCGCTGTGTTGCAACAGCTTACGTGCCTGGTAGGCGGTTTCGGCGGTCATCTCCTGCTCTGCAGCTATTGGGTCTGAGGTGTTGGCCAGGCGCTCCTTCAGGCTGCCGGGAAGTGCATCAAGAACTTGTTCGACACTCTCCATGTTGACCATCTTTTTCAAGCGGTCCGACTGCAGGTGTCGGCCAGAGGGTACGAGCAGGTAATAGGTTTTTGTTGGTGAGAGTTCATAATTGAAGCGGTAGCGCAGTAGCCAGGGGAGGTTCTGCTGGTCGATCAGGCTGCCGATCAGTCTGGCAAGAGGTTCTCGATCCGTATCATTCACCATCCGGCAACGTTTGAGCAGTCCGGTGTAGTAGCGCTGGTCGATGGTGGCATCAAGGGAGAAAGGCTCATTTTTCTCTTCGTAGACCCGCCGGGCCTGCTGGGCGATGTCACCATAAGGCGTCTTCTCCAACAGACGCAGCAGTTCGGGAATGGTTTCGGTACGTAGCAGCTTCTCATGGGGCAGGCTGATCAGTGCCGGAAGATCCTGCAGGTTATCCAGCAGCTGTTCGTAAGAGAGTCCTTGAATTTTCCCCCGAATCAACGCCTTCAGGTTGTAGAGTTCGAACTTGCGTGCCCAGTGGATGAGTACACTGCGGGAGGTGCCGTCGAGGGGGCGCAGCAGCACTGACAGCTCACTCATCAGAGTGTGAATCAGCGCCTGTTCCGCCGCCCGGTTGAGCATCATTTCTGAAACACCCTGCTCAAGAAGCTCGGTAAGACTGAAGGCCTTTCCCAGCTCCTCCACCGGCTGCTGCATCAGTGCTTCCAGATCACTGTTGGAGATTAGTCGGCCTGACATCACCGAGGCTCGGGTTTTGAGGTAAGTATGAGTGGTGGCGGCGCTCATGATGGGTTGGAATGGTTAATCGCCCACCTCAGGGTCAATCAGTAACTGGAAAGCAGCGGCCAGTGCCTCCTCTTCGCGCTCTTCGGCAATACTCCGAAGGTGAGTGTGACGCTCGTCGTAGCGACGCTTGATTTCACTGATGGTCTGCTCCGCCCGACTCTCGGCCCTTTCGATAAATGAAGCGTGCAGCTCAGGTATCCGCGCCTCGAACCGGCTCTCTTCCGCCCGCGCCTCCTGCAGTGCGCTCTGTATGATCTTCTCGCGCTCCTCATCCGCCTGCCGGGCAATTTGTTCGGCTCTGAACTCAGCATCGAGGAGGCGTTGCAGTGTCTTATCCATAGGCAGTACTCATTAAGGGTTACCACTCAGTAACTATTCAGTTCACTCCTGAAATCCACCATTTCTGTGTTATAAAATGATCATTTAGCCATGTAAACTCACATTTTTTGCCTTGAACTGACGGATTTCAGGGGCAATCTGAACAGTTACTGGCGATCTCTTTGCGGTGCTGAATAGTTACTCCACTCATTATTCTAGTGGAGTCTAACGTTTTTACCTGCTATTGCGCTTGCGGTAGATCAGTTGCTCTTTTATTCCTATCTTTTTCGTCTCCGCTAATCCGTCTCCAGTCAGATAAGAATTATTCAGTGCCATCCGAAAACAGCACGTTTTGGACGCAGAGGTCGCAAAGTACCCAGAGACTGTCTACTTAAAAGTAAAAGTTTTTCGTAACTATTCAGGTATCCGCGCTCCACCGATATACAGGAGGGTTAATTGCTATTCGAATGATGCGGTTCGTACCTCACCACATCCTACAATCCTTTTCCTGACTATGTGCACACGTAGGATGTGGTGAGCTTGCGAACCGCATCAATCACCTGAATAGTTACAGTTTTTCTCTGCGTACTCTGCGCCTCCTCTGCGCTCTCAGCGTCCCTCTTTTTGCTAGAGGCGGTAACGGTAAGGCTGAGTATTCAGAGACTTCCCAGCAATACCCACGAAGCTGCCGTTCTGCTGAGTGCGACGGTGACTATGTAGCCCACGGTCAACAGTGCCAGAACACCGTAGATCCTACGCGCTTTTCTACTCTTTCCCCTCTTCAGCGCCAGGGTGCCAAAGATGATATAGAGCAGTAGCCCCACCAGCTTGACCGTGAGCCACTGAACTTGAAACGGGTACTGGTGGATATGCAGGGCCAAAGCGATGCCGGCGATAAGCAGCAGAGTGTCGTTGAGTTGCGAGATCCAGCGGACGATTTTTTTGTTTACCTGAGAGCTGCGGCGAAGCATCCAGTAGTAACGCAGGCTGAAGAAAGCAATATTGAACACCACAGTGATGACGTGGGCATTTTTTATCCAGTAGTAGAGCATGGGCCTATTTTGCCACGAAACAGGTGTTTGAAAAATACGAGATGACTGTTCAGAGAAAGAGTATCGCAACTATTTATTCATTCGTTTAACTGGCAGTACACGATAATCAGGAACTCAGGCGTAGGAGCGAACTTGTTCGCGAAGAACTTCTTTCGGAGTCCATCACGAACAAGTTCGCTCCAACACCCCCTGTTTCAGCGTAAATCTGACTTTTGCGACGGTGGCTGTTATCACCTTCAGAGGTGCTCATTTTGGTTGGAATAGGGCATTGGGCACCCTCCATGATAAAATCAACCTTTTGGTACAGGGACTGCCATCCTGCACCCGTCTGACGGTGGGATTGGAGTAGGAAGCGCCTGTGCCGCTATCCGATCTGATCAATACATTTGACCAGAGTCACTAAACAACAAACAGTATGAGTGGTTTTATCGATGGAACTCGTATGTCCGGCAGGTAATCTGCCCTCTCTCAAGGCGGCTGTGGATAATGGCGCCAATGCGGTTTACTTCGGTTTTCGTGACGATACCAATGCCCGTCACTTTGCCGGGCTTAACTTTGGCCCGGCGAAGATTGCCGAGGGGATCCGTTACGCCCGTCAACGTGGTGTGAAGGTGTTTCTTGCCCTTAATACCTATCCTCAGCCCAGTGGTTGGTCACGTTGGCAGAGTGCGGTGGATCAGGCGGCCGATCTCCGGGTGGATGCAATGATCGCCGCCGATATCGGCATTCTCGACTACGCCTCTGAACACTACCCGGAGCTGAATCTTCACCTCTCTGTCCAGGGCTCCGCCACCAACTATGAGGCCCTGGAGTTCTATAAGGACAACTTCGGTATCCGCCGGGCGGTACTGCCGCGGGTGCTCTCTCTTGGGCAGGTGCAGCATGTGGTGGAGAACAGTCCGGTGCAGGTGGAGGTGTTTGGCTTCGGCAGCCTCTGTGTGATGGTGGAGGGGCGCTGTATTCTCTCCTCCTACGCCACCGGGCGTTCACCCAACACCTACGGTGCCTGCTCTCCGGCCAGTCATGTGGAGTGGCGTGAGACTCCACAGGGACTGGAGACCCACCTCGGGGGAGTATTGATCGAGCGTACCGGTAAAGGGGAGAAGGCGGGCTATCCGACCCTATGCAAGGGGAGTTTCAGTGTTGGTGGTAATACTTTCCATGCCCTGGAGGAGCCCACCAGCCTCAATACCCTGGAACTACTGCCGGAACTGCAGAAAGCGGGTGTGGCGGCGATCAAGATCGAGGGCCGCCAACGCAGCCCGGTCTATGTCGCCCAGGTAACCAGAGTATGGCGTGCCGCCATTGATGCCTGCGCGCGCGACCCGGAAAACTACCGCCCCAAAGCGGAGTGGATGGCAGAACTGGGCAAGGTCTCCGAAGGAACTCAGACTACCCTCGGGGCCTACAGTCGGCCCTGGCAGTGATCCGCTTTTCTAAATCTGACTATTTTATGTGAGATACCTACCGCCCTCTGAGCTGGCACAGGTAAGAAGTTTATGAGTAAACAACCCAAATTATCCCTCGGTCCGGTACTTTACTACTGGTCGAAAGATCAACTGCTCGACTTCTATGAGGAGATGGCCGCCTCACCGGTGGATATCGTCTATCTTGGCGAGACCGTCTGCTCCAAGCGCACCTTGATGCGCACCGATGACTGGTTCGAGCTTGCCGGGCGTCTGGCTGCAGCGGGTAAGGAGGTGGTCTTTTCCACCCTGGCACTGCTGGAGGCGGAGTCGGAGATGAAACGCCTGAAACGGATCTGCGACAACGGCGATTATCTGGTGGAAGCGAATGATATGGGGGCGGTACATCTGCTCCAGGGCAAACCTTTTGCATGTAGTCACAGCGTCAATATCTACAATGACCGTACCCTGGCATTTCTTGCCGCCAAGGGGCTGAAACGCTGGGTCTTTCCGGTGGAACTCTCTCATGAGACCCTGGCTGAGATGCAGGCCAAACGCCCGGAGGGTGTAGAAACCGAGGTGTTTGCCTTTGGCCGTCTGCCCCTGGCCTACTCGGCACGATGTTTTACCGCTCGTGCCCACAACCTACCAAAAGATGACTGTCAGTATCGCTGTCTCGACTACCCCGACGGCCTCACCCTCTCAACTCAGGATGACACCCGCTTTCTCGCCCTCAACGGTATTCAGACCCAATCGGCCCATACCTGCAATCTGCTTGGAGATCTGGAACGGATAAAGGAGTTGCAGGTGGATGTGGTGAGAATCAGCCCCCAGTCACATCAGACTGGCAAGGTGATTGACACCTTTCACCGCTGTCTCAACGGAGAGTTGGCACCGGCTGAAGGTCAGGCACTTTTGGAACGGCTACTACCCGTCGGCTCATGTAACGGTTACTGGCATGGCGAGGCGGGTATGGAGACCCGTGCTCAGGCGGCGGCTCAGGGGATGGTTTAGAGGAGGTGGGGAACATCCCGAATACAGAAAACACGGAGCCCACAGAGATTATCTAACGCGCTGTCTCAGCGCACCCTGCCTTAGTAACCTCTGTGTCCTCAGTGTTTCTCCGTGTTCCTTGATTTCAATAGCTGTTTTCGACCGGCTTTGGTTTACCAAACGGTAGCTTGAGTTCTGGCATTCTGGCTATAAGGGAGGTGGCGCCGTCGAGCATTTTTAGGGCGGGGCCTAGGCGCCCGTCCAGCTCCAGTGCATCGAGGAAGTTCTTTACGTAGAGTCCCAGCTCAGTGTCACCACCAAGCCGTAAGCGGCGGTTGAAGAAGAGGGTGTCTGCGTCTTCGCGGCGGGTGGCCAACAGCAGAAAATCGTAGATCGAGCCTTCGATGCTGAGATCGTGGGGGCTGCCCTTGTCCGCTGCCTGGAGTTTTCCCTCAGTCAGGGTGATGAGGTAGCTCAGGCGGGCATCGACCACATCGATCCGCATCACACGTCCCTCAAGAAAATCCAGCTCTCCATCCGCCAGCTCCGGGGTGAATATCCGGTTCAGCAGGGTGACCAGTATGTGGCTATGGGCTGCGGTGGGTATCAGTCCAAAGGGCAGGGCAAATGGTCTCGGCAGTAGAGGTGACCGTGTCAGGTGGTTAACGGGGTTTTTCATATGCTCTCTCACTGTAAAACATGCATCAGATACTATGACAAAGATTCTTTGGGAAAGTTGGTATCAAGCCCTGGTTTTTTTGGTGCTTTGTACCAGCTCAGTTTCTCCTGCAACTCCACCACCCGGCCAACAATAATCAGGGTGGGTGGTTTTGGTTTCTCCCGTTCCACAATGGCTTCAATATTTTCAAGGGTACCGGTAAACACTTTCTGGTTCTCTGTCGTTCCCTGTTGCACCAGGGCAATTGTCATATCTGGAGCGACACCATGGGCGATCAGCTCTTTGATAATCACCGGTAGGCCGAGTAGCCCCATATAAAAGACCACCGTTTGCTGGGGTTGAGCCAGCTGTGACCAGTTGAGGTTCATACTGCCATCTTTCAGGTGGCCGGTGACAAAGGTGACTGATTGGGCGTAGTCCCGGTGGGTGAGCGGAATGCCTGCATAGGCGGCACAACCGGAGGCGGCGGTGATGGCCGGCACCACCTGAAAGGGCACACCTTGAGAGGAGAGGGTGTCGATCTCTTCCCCGCCACGGCCAAAGATGAAGGGGTCACCGCCTTTGAGGCGCAGTACCCGTTTGCCCTGCTTGGCCAGGTCGGCCAGGAGCTGGTTGATCTCCTCCTGCCGCATGGCGTGGTGATCGCGCTCCTTACCCACATAGATACGCTCGGCATCACGGCGGGTCATCTCAAGAATCGGTTGGGCTACCAGGCGGTCATAGACCACTACGTCGGCCTGCTGCATCAGGCGCAGGGCGCGAAATGAGACCAGATCGGGATCACCCGGGCCGCCGCCCACCAGATAGACCTCTCCCATATCCGTGTGGCTCTGATAGTTGTCGAGAGCCTGTTCCATGACAGCGTCGGCCTCCTCCATATGGCCGGAGAATACACGTTCGGCAACACTACCTTTGAGTACCTTTTCCCAGAATTGGAGACGATCGGCAGGTT
The DNA here is from genome assembly GCA_040505955.1 of Sedimenticola sp. Taxonomy (GTDB): domain Bacteria; phylum Pseudomonadota; class Gammaproteobacteria; order Chromatiales; family Chromatiaceae; genus Vondammii. The sequence continues at coordinate 14,059 of JBEVXT010000415.1, forward strand.
TGCTCAGCTTCTCTTTTACCCGCTCACGAAACCGGTTGGCGAGCGCTGCCAGGCGGCCGTAACCAGCGGGAATCAGCGCTTCCAGTCGGCTGCGGATCAGTCGTGCCAGCACGGGGGATGCGCCGCCGGTGGAGACTGCGGCAACTACCGGTGAGCGGTCGATAATCGATGGTGTGATATAGCTGCAGAGTTCGGGCTGGTCAACGACATTGACCGGGATGCGCGCACTTTGGGCATGAGCAGACACCAGCTGGTTGACGCTGCGGTTGTTGGTCGCCGCAATCACCAGGTGGCAATCATCCAGATCCCCTTCCCGATAGTCTCTTGGGTGGTGCTCTATTTGGTTATCTTTGAGCAGGCTGACTAAGTTGTCGCAGAGTTGTGGTGAAATAAGCCGCACTCTTGCCCCGGTTTTGAGAAGCAGGGCGACTTTTCTGTCGGCAACTTCACCACCGCCCACGACCAGACAGGGTTTACCTTTTACGTCTAAGAAAATTGGAAGGAAATCCATCATCGACTCACTTGATATATCAATGTTGTTACCAGGGTTAAAGTTACTCTATCCAGCGCCACCCAGGCTACGCTCGGCACTCTACCATGTGCCTGGTTGGGGGACAAAAAAGGTAACTATTCAGTCACCCCTGAAATCCGCTATTTCTGCGTTGAAAAATGATCATTTAGCCATGTAAACTCACATTTCTCGCCTTCAACTGACGAATTTCAGGGGCAATCTGAACAGCAACCAGCGATTTCTTTGCGGTGCTGAATAGTTACCAAAAAAGCATCATATCCTGTCAGCAGTTTTATCGGCCTTGATATAGGTCGATGACTGGATATATTAGAGAATTCTTAATATACTAAAAGACTTGGTTATTAGAGGCAAGGTTATAATATGCTGGTCAAAGAGATTGATTCCCAGGAGTTGAGTGGCAGAGTGGCAGCGGGTGATGATCTGCTGCTGCTCGATATTCGTAGCGAAGCGGAGGTGGCTCAGGGGGTTCTGCCAAATTCTGAGCATTTACCGATGCAGCTGATTCCGATAAAAATGAACGAACTTCCTGCAAATCGGGATGTCGTGCTCTATTGTCGAAGTGGCGCCCGTTCCTATCATGCTTGTATGTTTTTGATGCAACAGGGAATTGATAATGTAATCAATCTTCGTGGTGGTATTATCGACTGGGCGCGTAGTGGGAACGAGATTATCTCCTATGGGTTGAAAGATACCGGTTGAACGGGCTGAATTCGGCCATCGGAGAGGAACATATATGACCCTAAAAGGACTCACTCACTTGCCTTTTACCGAAAGTTGGAATATAAGGTACAACTGATTTTCTAAACAACTAGCTAATTTTTTTCTGGAGGTTGCACATGGCCGATTTTGATAAAGAACTGGATGCAAGTGGTTTGAACTGCCCACTGCCTATCCTACGCGCAAAAAAGAGTCTGACGAGTATGGAGACCGGTCAGGTACTTCACATCATCGCTACCGATCCCGGTTCGGTTAAGGATTTCGAAGCTTTTGCCAAACAGACCGGCAATGAGCTGATGGAGTCAAAAGAGGAAGGCGGTAAATTTCATTTCCTGATCAAGAGAGCTTAAGCCCTCACGAGCCGGAATCAGACCCATATCTAGGAGGAGATCCAGATGGAAGAGAAAAAACTGGCAATTATTGCCACCAAAGGCTCACTCGATTGGGCTTACCCCCCGTTTATTTTGTCATCCACCGCTTCGGCGCTGGGTTATGACGTAGAGATCTTCTTTACTTTCTATGGCCTGCAGTTGCTCCGTAAGAAGCTGGACCTCCAGGTTTCTCCACTGGGTAATCCGGGCATGCCGATGCCGATGGGCATGGACAAGTGGTTCCCGGTGTTGGGTACAACATTGCCGGGCATGCAGTCGGTGATGACCATGATGATGAAGAAGAAGATGGCCGACAAGGGTATTGCCAGTCTGGAGGAGCTGCGTGAGCTCTGCCAGGAGGCTGAAGTTCGCCTGATCGCCTGCCAGATGACGGTTGATCTGTTTGATATGAACACTTCTGACTTCATTGACGGCGTCGAGTATGCGGGTGCCGCCCGTTTCTTCGAGTTTGCTGGAGAGAGCGATGTCTGCCTCTACATCTAAACTGTAGAAACAGCTATACGAAAAACGCCGTCCCCTGAGTTTAGGGGGCGGCGTTTTTTTGACCTCGCGGCCTGTTGCTGGGCCACGAAACGGTGAGGTTTAGAACCGGATTATAATAGGATGCATCAGTACCGTGGGCATTGGCGATATTGGCAGCAGAGAGGGCAGTGCCGTTGATCGAGTTTTCCGGTAACTTGTAGCCGCCAGCCATCAGTGGGTCGGATGCAGCCAGTGTCAGGGCTGACAATAGGGCGATCTTTTCCATATTGTGATTCCTCCATGGACGTCTCTGTGCGTAAAATAGCGCGTGGACATTCCGTCTGCTCAGATCTTTAATTTGACTCTGTTTTTTGGTATGAGCAGCCGGGAAAGTAGCATTTTGTGCCCTTATTAACAACAATGTTTGATAGGAGATCTGCGTGTTGAGACGATGTCCCCGCTTTTTACGACCATTTTGGCTATTGATCTGGTTAGCTTTTTCCGTTGGAAACGCTTTTGCCGCCGAGTTGTTACGGCCCTATGTGCTCTCATCTCATAGCCGGGGTGATTTTGTCAAAACCATTATTGAGGTTAAAGAGGCTTTGATGGCGGGAGGGTTTGAGCTGGCTGGGGAGTACACCCCTTATGCAGACGCCCATGTCATAGTGGTCACCAATGCCTACCTGAAACAGCAGGTGCTGGATGACGGCAATCTGGCTTTTGCGCTGGGGCAGCGGGTGAGCATCACGCGGCTCAACGATCGTATCCAGGTCGCCTATACCAATCCCGACTATTTTCAAAATGCCTACCGGATTGCCGGCAGCATGTCACCGGTGCGTCAGGCGCTGGAGAAGGTGTTGGGACGTCAGGAGACTTTCGGAGCCAAGGGTTTGGCGGTGGAAAAGCTGCGGCGCTATCAATACTCCTACGGCACCGAGTATTTTGATGACCAGTTGGTACTTGCAGAGTACCAGGATCAGGAACAGGCGCTGCGCATTGTTCAGAGTGCCTTGGATCACCATGCGGGAGGGGTGCATACGGTTTATCGTATTGATGTACCGGAACGGCCGGTGGCGGTGTTCGGTGTGGCACTGACACTTGATTTCGGTGGTGATGAGACCATTATGGACGCTCTGGACAGGACGACCTTACGTCACACGGCCCGTCTTCCCTATGAGATTGTGGTGGAGCGGGGTAGAGTAATTGCTCTCCACCCCCGCTTTAGGCTTGGGATTGATTTTCCCGATATGAAGATGGTGGGGCACCAGAGTGTGACCTCTCTTCGTGAGGCCCCGGCGGCAATTACCCGGGCGCTCTTTGCAGCCGCAGGTAATGGTGAGAATATGTAGATTTACTAATAGATATTGTGGTATAAAATCTTTTTATCGCCGGTTCATTAAGGGGATCTCATGGCTGATCGCAGACTTCAGGTTTTTCATACAGTTGCCCGCTTGCTGAGCTTCACCAAAGCGGCTGAGTCACTGCACATGACCCAACCCGCAGTTACTTTTCAGGTAAGGCAGTTGGAAGAGTATTTCAATACCCGGCTGTTTGATCGTACCCACAACCGGATCGGCCTGACCGAGGCGGGAACCCATGTCTATGGCTATGCCGATAAAATCTTTGAAATCTACTCTGAGATGGAGAACTCGGTCAAGGAGATGACCGGCGATATCAGTGGCACCCTGACCATCGGTGCCAGCACTACTATTGCAGAGTATATGCTTCCGGCACTGTTGGGTGATTTCAAGGTCAAATACCCTGAAGTCAATATACATCTCAAGGTATCCAATACCGATGGGATCGTCTCGATGGTTGAGAACAACACCATTGATCTTGGTGTGGTAGAAGCGCCTGTTGCCAACAAAAATCTGGTGGTGACACTCTGCCGTCCTGACCATCTGGTGGCGATTGTGCCTGTCGGACACCCGGATTCAGGCTGTGAAAGTTTTACCTATTCAGATCTGATGAAATACCCTTTCATCTGTCGTGAAGAGGGTTCGGGTACCCGTGAAGTGATCAATGAGTACATGAGCCAGGACAGTAATGGTAAGGAATCGTTGAAACTGGTGATGGAATTGGGCAGTCCGGAGGCGGTGAAGGGAGCGGTTGAGGCCGGTATGGGCATCTCGGTGGTCTCCCGTGCAACTATCCAGAAAGAGCTCAAGCTCGGTACTCTGGCGGCGATAAATCTTGATCCTGTGCTGGAGAGACCGTTCTCCTTCGTCCACCAGAAACAGAAGTTCCGTGTAAGAGTGATGGAAGAGCTTCTTGAGTTTGCTCGGCGATACTGCGAGGAGCATAAGGATGACGGTTTCGTATAGAACGTCTTCCTGTCATTTCGACGGAGTTGTGCATTGTTACCTCAAAAACTGAATCTGCCCAAGGATCAGCGCGGATTACTGAGGTTGTACAAGGCGCTTGGCGCTGAAGATAGGCAGAGCCTGCTTGCATTTGCCGAGTTTCTGCTTCAGCGCAGTGCTGATACGGTGGATCTCCCGCTTGCCAAAGCTGAAGTTAAAAAAATTCCGCGCCCCCCGGTGGAGTCGGTTGTCTCCGCTATTAAGCGACTTTCAGCCAGTTATCCTATGCTTGACCGGTCAAAATTACTGACGGAGACCTCTTCCCTGATGACCGCGCATATCATGCATGGTCGATCGGCATCCGATGTGATTGACGAGCTGGAGACTATCTTCTCCGGTTACTACCAAGAGCATTGTGCTTCAGATACCGGCTCTTGACAGTTACTAATCAGGAAGCTATATGGAGTTTCTGACAGACTGGTTTAGGCGTCGTTTTTCTGATCCGGAGGTGCTCTTTCTCGGGCTTTTCCTGATCAGTTGCCTTGTGGTGGTTATCACAATGGGAGATATGCTGGCGCCTGTTCTGGCCAGTTTGGTGATCGCTTATCTGCTGGAGGGCGTCGTCAGTATCACTGAGCGGCGTGGTGTGCCCCGCCTGGTGGCGGCTCTGATCGTTTTTATTATCTTTCTGCTCTCCCTTATTGTTATTCTGTTTGGTCTGCTGCCTCAACTCTCCCGTCAGTTGACGCAACTGTTTCAGCAGGTGCCGTCGATGATCTCAGCAGGGCAGGCGTTGCTGATGCGGCTCCCTGAGCGTTATCCTGAGGTGATTTCAGTGGCTCAGGTGCAGGAGATTATCGGTGTACTCCGGCAGGAGATTACCTTGCTTGGTCAGACCGTACTGTCACTCTCCCTATCATCAGTGGTGGGGTTGATTACCGTATTGGTCTATCTGATTCTGATGCCGCTGCTGGTCTTCTTTTTTCTCAAGGATAAACAGCTGATTCTGGATTGGGTGGTCGGTTTTCTGCCCAGCAAAAGGAAGTTTGCAGATGCGGTTTGGCGTGATGTGGACAGGCAGATTGCCAACTATGTGCGGGGGAAATTTTGGGAGATTGTGATTGTTGGTGCGACCAGCTTTATCACCTTCACCTTCATGGGGCTGCAGTATGCCGTGCTTCTCGGTGTGCTGGTCGGCCTCTCGGTAATCATTCCCTATATCGGTGCCGCTGTGGTGACCTTCCCGGTGCTGTTGATTGCGTGGTTCCAGTGGGGCTGGGGTGGTGATTTTATCTGGTTGACTGCGGCCTATTTTATCATTCAGGCTCTGGATGGAAACGTGCTGGTGCCACTGCTGTTTTCAGAAGCGGTAAACCTTCACCCTGTTGCCATTATTGTCGCGATTCTGGTGTTTGGCGGTTTGTGGGGCTTGTGGGGAGTGTTCTTCGCTATTCCTTTGGCAACGCTTGTGCAGGCGCTGATAACCGCTTGGCCCGGTCATGTTGAGGTTACGGATTGATCAGCTAAATTTTTTGGAGTAATCCAGTAAGATTACTTGGAAGCTGCTCAACCCGGTGTAAGATCCGCATGTTCCAGCCAGTGCGTCGGTAGCACCGCCCGGTTTTCTGGTATTGGGATAGCTACTTTTGCCCCGGCTTCATGTATCTGAGCCACCAACCGTTCTGCCTTTTCCTGGTTGGCCTTCAACAGCTGTTCCGCCAGACACGCATAATCCGCTTTCAGATATTGGAGAACCGTTAGGGCCGCCCTGTTGGCACCAAACCGTGACAGGGATATCTGAATACCAAGCTCCTGCAACTTGGTGAGGAAGCGTTTGGCACTCTTGATGTCAGACCCCAACTCTGCGATGCGAAATTCGAACACCAGACCCGAGCCGACCATCTGGCGGCTGCGAAGCTGGTTTATCAGCCAACCTAGAAAATTATTATGCTGTTCTACCGTTGAGAGTGCCTGGCCGATAAAGAAATATGCCTGCTTACCTTCCAGCCGTTTTTCAGCAAGGGAGCTTAGCACGTGTTCCAGCAACCACTGGTTGATCGTTTCAGTAAGACCGGCCTCTGCAATCCCTGAATAGAACTCACTTTCCGGTATCATCTCGCCTCCGGCTGTAAGCAGGCGAAGCGAGACATGATACTGTTCAGTCAGGGGGGTGTTTTTACTGGTGAGCGGTTGGTAGAGTAACTGAATGCTCTGCTTTTCCCAGGATTCCCTGATCAGGGATTGGAGTTGATCGCTGCGTTGATCGGCTCCCTGGTCGGTTCTGTGGAACTCTATGCCGTTACATTGTTTGTCGATGCTGTCTGCTGCTTTTGTTGCTTTTGACAACATTCCAGCCGCATCACCCGCAGCGGAGTTGAAAGGTGTTATGCCGATATGAGATATCGGGTGACCACCTAAAGCACCTCTGATGGGGTGGTTGTTGACAGCCTGAGCCACTCTTTCGGCAAGTGTAAGAATGTTTTTTTCATGAGGACGAATGGCAAGGATGGCGAAATTGTCATCATCCACTCTTGCAGCAATATCCTGCTCTTCCAGCTGTGCTGATATGACTCCTCCCAAGGCGGCAATCAGTTCCGTTTTTTCACTCTCACCAGTGATGCTATCCAGTCCGTTGATGGTCGGCAGCGACAGGCAGAGTACCGCACCGTTAATCCCCTGATTTTCATTGCGGGCAACGGCATTTTCCAACTGCTGGAAAAAATGGCGGCGGTGGAAGAGCCCACTGATTGGATCGCGCAGCCCCTGTTTCGGTCCCTGTGTGGAGAGCGACTTGGCACGCTGAACCCTGTTTGTGATGGTATTGATCAGGTGACGGGGGCGGATCGGCTTGGTCAGAAAGTCATCGGCACCGGTGCTTAGTGCCTCCAGCTTCTTGTCCGCATCCTGTTCACCGGAGAGAAAAACAATGGGTGTGGCAACGAAGTCTGGATGTTCCCTGATAATGGCGGTAAGTTCGGTGCCGCTAGCATTGGGCATATAGAGATCCATCAGGATTAGGTCGGGACGAAACTCATCGAGAGCGTCGAGTACCTTTAGCGGATCTGTAATTGAGAGGGTTTTCATCCCTCCTTTCTCCAGAATGGATGTAGCAAACTTGGCCTGGGCCGGGTCATCCTCGGCTACCAGTATGCGGTAGTGATTCTCCTTGGGAGCAGTCAGCTCCAAAGCCTTTTTGATTATCTCCTGGATCTTTAGGGGCGGCAGATAGTAGGCATCCACACCAAGGCGAAGCGCACGCAACCGCTGCTCCAGGCTTCTTTCCTGAGAGATGCAGATAACGGCGACATGCTTCTCCTGCGCCTCTTGTTCCACCTTAAGGATGCCGCTCAACTCCCCAATTCTTGGGAGAAACTCCCCGTCCATGATGAATATGTCCGGCAGTCGTTTGGATAGCTCGCCAGCGGCGTCATTGACTGTGGAGAAAGTAAGAATAGTGCAGTCGTGAGACTCAAAGGCGGCAGTGAGCCCGGGTGCAATAGCGTCTGAAGTACGTAAAAAGAAGACCAGTTTTGCCTTATGCTTCATGAGGCTTTTACTGGGTCTAGTGGCTTTTCCAGCCTGGCTCAGTTGACTGAATAGATCATTGGTTTTTTTCAGGTACTCCCCTTTCGGACACTTACCGTCCTCCAGGAATGAACTTAGATAGACTTCCAGAGAGAGGGCGCTTTCGCTTACCTGAATCAGACCATATCGTCCGCTGGTGCCTGACAGCTCCTGAATTTTCTGAAACAGCTGCTCCAGTAGTGATGTCCTCCACTCTCCCTTGCAGAGGGCTTGCCACTCATTCTGCAGGTTGGCAACCCGCTCAGGCAGGTGTTGCAGAAAGGCATCCTTAAGTTCCCTGTTTTTCTCTTGGTCAAACATGGGTTCTTTACTCATAACTCCTATACATCAGATTTGTCGGGTTTAACTGATCGCCCGGACGGTGTCTGAGGTAACTACGGCCGCGGGTCGTATCCTTCCGTGGACGTTCAGAGGTAAGCTGATACTCAAAGTCATTATAGAGACTCAAGTGACAGCATGTGGAGTTTTACATAATTTAGCTGATTTGGCACCTTCATAGCAGCAAATATTGTAGTTATGCTGCTAATTTGACACAGTTTATGCTGGAATCAGTGGTCAGACTTACCCTTTATGTGCTCTACGGGTTAGGATGAGCGAGAAGCTTGCGATTTTCAATAGGAAGGTGCACTGGAGCTGAATGCAAGAACCGATAATAACAAGAACCCTGTTGATCAAGGCTGAACAAACACACTTGCTCTATAGCGGCCTCGGTTTCGCTGGCTTGGGGACTGCTCTTCTCAGTGCCGTGGTTCTATGGCTGAATGGTGGAGTATCACCACTGCCTAACCTTTTGTGGGGCGGACTGATGCTGCTGGTCTCCCTGCTCTATCTGATACTCTGGTATCTATGGAGGCGTTACTCCCCCAGTGCCCCGGTCTCTCGGGAGTGGCTTTACTCTCCACTTGCGGCGGCGCTGCTCTCAGGAATAGGCTGGGGTGCTGCTGTCGTTCATCATTCCCCCAACTATCTTGGTAATACCCCTCTGCTGACTACGCTGGCCGCTGCAGTCGGCGTATTGTGGACGCTAATGCTGCTGGCGGCTTCCGGCAGGGTGGCTGCTGCTTTTCTTTCTGCCTGTATCGCAACGTCAGCAGCCGTTACAGGCTACCTTGGCACAGCACCGACCGGCCAGGCCCTGATCCTTCTATTCTCCGCTGTTGTTGCCACTATCGCAGCTGGAGTGGGTTTTTCGCACCTGCTTACGATGGCTGCCAGACTTCGTGCCGGCAAGCGCAATGTGCATGGGAAGCTCTATCAGGCCCGTGAAAAAATGAGCGGATTGCATAGCCAACTGAGCGATGGTGACGAGAGGCGACGTGATGTGGAGAGTGAATTGGTTTTGGCAAAGGAGGCGGCGGAGGCGGCGAATATGGCCAAAACAGAGTTCCTTGCCACCATGAGCCACGAGATCAGAACCCCGCTCAATAGCATAGTCCCACTGCTTGAAATCCTTGGGGGAACCAAACTCAATGGTGAGCAGAGCCAGCTTGTCAGTACAGCACTCAACTCATCCTTTCATCTGATTACGATTATTGATGACATTCTTGACTTCTCCAAAATAGAGGCTGGCAAGCTGGAGTTGGAGTCGATAGAGATCAGACTGAAAGAGTTGGTTGAGTCAGTCACCACCATGATGGCGAAAAGTGCAGAGCGGAGAAAACTTGATCTAAGCTACAAGATTCAACCTAATGTACCCGATTTTGTCAGGGGCGACCCGATTCGACTGCGGCAGGTGTTGACCAACCTGGTAAGTAATGCTGTCAAATTCACGAAAAAGGGCGGTATCATCGTTGAAGTATCATGCCGTGGCAGCCGCAGGAAAGAGGTGGAACTCCTCTTCTCAGTCAAAGATACAGGTATTGGCCTGGATCAGGATGCTCAGTCCCGGTTGTTCCAATCATTCACTCAGGCTGATGCTTCCACCACCCGCACCCATGGTGGCACCGGTCTTGGGCTTGCCATCAGTAGAAAACTGGTGGAGTTGATGGGTGGCAAGATGGGTGTGCAGTCCGAGGAGGGGGTGGGGTCAATCTTCTATTTTGCCATGTCGATGCGCAAATCACTGCGTGACGTGCCACCTGAGCGGCACTCTCTCAAGGGTGTCAGGGCGCTGCTTGTCGGTGGTGAGATGGACGAAATAGCGAGATGTAAACGGTTCCTTGATCAATGGGAGATGGTTCTTCAGTCTGCGGACGGCATTATGGATACAATGGCCAAGTTGACCACAACGGCAAATCTGGGTGAGAGCTGGGCCTATGAACTGATGATTATTGACGTCGCTCATATCGGTGGGCAGATGGGTGTACTGATGCGGGATATCTCCCGGGTTCCTGCTCTTGCCGACTTGAAGTTGGTGGTGGTTGGTGAGCCTGATGGGGTCAGGCGGGATAAGATTCACGGGGTGCTTCCAAGGCCCGTGCAGAAAAATGACCTACATCACTTGCTGTGCCGGGTGATGGATGTTGGGAGTGAGAGAAATGAGACGCCAGCCGGTATTGCTGGATTGGGAGACAGTAACAGGCATCTGTTGGCGGATGTCGAACATGGGCAGTGGGGTGATGATGGTGATTTTGCCGTGTCTGAGATGATTCCCAAGCAGCTGGTTGGTCGGGTGCTGGTGGTTGAGGATAATCCGGTCAACTTGCGGGTGGCAAGGAAACTGCTTCAACGCCTGGGTCTTGAGAGTGAGGCGGTTGTTGATGGTCTACAGGCGTTAAAGGCGGTTGAGCACGGAGATTATGATCTGGTGCTGATGGATTGCCAGATGCCGGTGATGGACGGCTATGAAGCGACCAACGCTATCAGAATGAGGGAAAGTGCGCGTGGATTGGTGAGACTGCCAGTCGTTGCTATGACCGCTAATGCTATGGCGGGTGACCGGCAAAAGTGCCTTGATGCAGGCATGGATGACTACCTCTCAAAGCCGATCCTATCCGCTACTCTCAAGAATACGCTGGAAAAATGGCTACAAGCGGGCAAGTCACAGGGAACCAAGGTGGAGACAGTGTCGGAACAGAGGGCTGCGATTGTCTCCCCTCCGGTTGCAATGCAAAACCGTGCAGAAGTATCGCGGTCTACACCAACACCAACACCAACACCATTACCCGGGAAGGTGAGCGCACTTGACAGGGATATACTCGGTGAGTTGTATGAGATTATGGAGGGTGATTTCATCGAACTGCTGGAGACCTTCCTGAATAGCTCACCGGATTTGGTTCGTGAGATCAAGGCTGGTATCCAGGAGGGAGATCTTGAGTTGGCTAGAAAAGCCGCCCACTCACTTAAATCGGGCAGTGCCAATCTAGGTGCGCTGAAACTTTCCGAGTTGGCCAAGAGAATTGAGTACGCAGTAAGAGAGGATAATCGGCAGGCGATGGTCAGCGCCTACAAGTTGATCGGTGGGGTGTTTGATGTCACCTGCAGAGAACTGCGGTCGATTTGT
>JBEVXT010000415.1:25591-27116 GCA_040505955.1 Sedimenticola sp.
AAGAGAGGATAATCGGCAGGCGATGGTCAGCGCCTACAAGTTGATCGGTGGGGTGTTTGATGTCACCTGCAGAGAACTGCGGTCGATTTGTGAGCGAGGACGACCCTGAGAATTTTTCAAAGGCTCAGTGGCGCTGTCTCTGACAGGCTCCTGGCATCCGAAGAGCAGGAGTAGCTGTACGGAAAATCTTGCCAACAGCCTGTCGTCGGTCGGGATCATTCCCTCGGTTTATCCTAAACCGGGCAGAGTTCGACTTGCCTTCTCTTTTCTGGAGGCTTCGTGAGCCTGTCCCGTTCTCTCTGGAAAAGATCCCCGGTACTTTCATGGGCTGCCTATGACTGGGCTAACTCCGCCTTTGCTACCACGGTGATGGCAGGTTTCTTTCCTCTCTTCTTTAAACAGTACTGGGCGGCCGGGCTGGAGAGCTCAACCACCACCTTTATGCTGGGCTCCATCAACGCTTTAGCCAGTCTTCTTATTGTCTGTTTTGCACCGCTTTTGGGAGTGGTTGCCGACAAAGGCGGCTCCCGCAAACGTTTTCTGCTCTATTTTGCATTGATGGGAATCGTCATGACCGGTGCGCTCAGCCTGGTGGAGCAGGGGGGGTGGGTGCCAGCGCTGATTCTGTACGGTCTGGCGGTGGTTGGCTTCTTAGGCAGTAATATTTTTTACGATGCACTGCTGCTGAATGTAGCGCAAGAGCGTGAGTTTGATTATGTATCGGCCCTCGGTTTTGCTTTCGGTTATCTCGGCGGCGGCTTGCTGTTTGCGCTGAATGTCTTGATGACTCTCCACCCCGACTTTTTTGGCTTGCCTGATGCGGCGGCTGCCGTTCGTCTCTCATTTCTTCTGGTGGCACTCTGGTGGGGGCTCTTCTCCGTGCCCCTACTGCTTTACGTTGATGAACGTGCTCCGCCATCACTGGGCCTGCGGGAAAATATTCGAAGCGGCATTGCACAATTGCGCTCCACTCTGGGAGAGGTTAAAGCGCTGCGGCAGGTTGCTCTCTTTCTCCTCGCCTATTGGCTCTATATCGATGGTGTCGATACGATTGTCCGCATGGCGGTGGATTACGGGCTTGCCCTGGGTTTTGCCTCCAACAGCCTTATCCTCGCCTTGCTGATTACTCAGTTTGTTGGTTTCCCGGCTGCACTGCTGTTTGGGCACCTTGGAGAGCGGTATGGGCCGCGAAAAGGGATTCTGCTGGCTATCGCCGTTTATCTTCTGGTGGTCTTTTGGGCCTATCGGATGGAGAGTGAGTGGGAGTTCTACCTATTAGCGCTCATTATCGGCTTGGTTCAGGGGGGTGTTCAGTCTTTGAGTCGCTCCTTTTATGCCCGATTGATTCCGGCCGGAAAGGCGGGGGAATTTTTCGGCTTCTACAATATGCTGGGTAAATTTGCCGCTATTCTCGGGCCCTTGCTAATGGGGGGAGTAAGTCTCCTAACCGGCAGTCCCAGGCTCTCTATCCTCTCAGTTGCTCTGCTCTTCATCGCTGGCGCGCTGGTGCTGTTGCGTGTGGATG
>JBEVXT010000416.1:0-7114 GCA_040505955.1 Sedimenticola sp.
GGCGTTGCCGGTATCGTCATCCGAGGCGGCGACATCAGCGCCGGTGGCCTCAGCCAACGCCCCTATAAAGTCGAGCCCGCGTTGACTCGCAGCGACATCACAGCCATAGAGCAGGATATCGGCATCGGCAGAGAGTGCATTGCCAATGGCGGTGAGGGATTCACGATAGGTCTCGAGGGTTTCACTGTTGAGCTGACCATCACCCAACTTCAGCTCACCATCACCACCATGGGAGATGATGTGAATCGCCTCAACATCACGGCGCCCCTCCAGATATTCGGCAATCTGGCTGACGCCGTCCTGGTTAGCACGGAGAACAACCACATCAGAGGTGGCACCGATATCCTCAAGTAGGCCGGTCTGTCCTTCGACCAAGGGGTCGATAAATACAACGGATCTGTGATTGGTGGGTGCCTCGTATTGGGCCAGGCTCTCCAGTAGCAGGTCACTACTCTCACTACTGTCACCGTCCACTGTGGGCGCCTGATCCGCCGCACCGCTATCGCCATCATCGGCCAGGTCCAGCCCGGTAGCGAGTGCCGCCGCATCAAGCATAATGCGAGGCTCCAACGCCCGCAGCAGAAGGCTTGACTGCGCCGGTTTTCGGCCCGCTTCTACTTCAGCAGAACAGACCTCTTTATCATTCTCAATAGTTACTCTTTGCGTTTTATCCTCGTCAGGATATCGATTACTCACAGCCACGTCTCCGGCATATTCACCTAGAAACGTTATCGGCCAGGATTCTGAAAACATAAGGGAGGGGGGTGAAACACCATTCCACGCGTTTCACGTTTCATAAACAGGGTTTATCACCCTCGATGGATTTGAATAGTATGGGATAAAGGCAACTGTAGCCTGGGTTGAGCTTGCGAAACCCAGGAGATTTATTGTACTTACCCCCGGGTTTCGCTCCACTCAACCCAGGCTACTGGATGGGTGTATCAGCAGCCACTTCCATCAAAATCCACTCTCGCGAATGAGCACGCCGTAAACAGTCTGCCAGGCGCGCTGAGCCAAGCTCTGAGAGCGCCCCGGCAGGGTCACAACTCCACGCAATATCATCTGTTGTTGATCATTATTCAGCACAACCGTATCAAGATAGATACGATAATGCGCCCTCTTTGGGACCACTTCACCCTCACCAAGATGCCTTGTGGCAATCATCCCGCCGTGGCGCTCTGCCAACATCTCCGGATCCAGCACTTTGGCAGAGGTGTCATCAACCGCACTCAAGCGACAATCGATGGGGGGGATCTCTGGAATATCCGGGTAAAACACCGCGTCTGACCCAATCTGAATACGCCATAGCTCATCTTCAGGTAGATAGCCCTTGATAACACCGGCACTCTCTCCTATCAATTTAAACAGTGGCATCTGGGCAGGTAACCACTGTCCGGGGGCGGTAGTCTCAATTTTAGCTATCACCTTGCCTGCAAAGGGTGCCCTGATATTCAATTGATCCTGTGCCTCGATAAGACCGGCAAGATTTTCCTCGACCGTGCGCAACTCCTCTTCCGACACCATCCGCCGCGCACTCAGACGACCACTGGATCCGGCCCTGGCAATCTCCCACTGCAGAAGCTTACGCTGCTGTTCGGCCCGGCGAATCTGGTAGGCCATAGAGGGAGCTTCCAGCTGCATCAGCCGCTGCCCTGTGGAGACATGCTCTTTATTGCCAACATCAATGGACTTGATGCGTGCCGCGCGTGGCGAAAACACCACGCTACTCTCCACCGGAATCATCACAGCGGAAATGGAGATATCGCTACGCCAGGGGATGAAAAACAGCCCCAGCAGTATAAACAGCACGCTCAAAGTCGTGGCACTTCGCAGATTAAACCTCACCTCGTTTCTAACCCTCCACCACGCCGTCAACTCTCCCATTACAGGACGTAGAATAAACCACCAAAGCTCCACAGCAAAAAGAATAACCCCCAGTGCCTTGAAGAAAAAATAGTAGACCAGCACTGCAATACCGAGAAAAAGAAACAGACGGTAGAGCCAAACGGCAAAGGAAAAAACGATAAGAAAGCGCTGCAGGACCGATGACAACCGCTCTGGTGGCTGCTCGCCCAGTCCAAACAGTGTTTCACGCAGGCGCCAGCGGCCGAGTGCAAACGCACGCTCAAACAGGTTATCGATACGCAGTATGTCGGAAAGCAGGTAGTAGCCGTCAAAACGCAGAAATGGCATCGCATTGATGGCCAGGGTTCCTATCCAGGTGGTTGTGGCAATCAGAAATACTGCGGAGCGCGCCAAGCCATCGGGCATAAAACTCCATAGCAGTGTAGCAATAAGGGCAATAGCCAGTTCTGCGATCATTCCCGCAGAAGAGATAGCAATACGCGCCCGCCGCGAAGAGAGCTTCCAGGCATCGGTGACATCGGTGTAGAGCACCGGCCACATCACCAGAAAAGCCACCCCCATGCTCGCCACACGGCAGCCGTAACGGTGGGCGGTGTAGGCGTGTCCCAGCTCGTGTATCACTTTGGCGAAAAACAGGGCGATGGCAAACCAGAACATCCCCTCAAGGGAGAAGAGATCGGTCAGGGTATTGAAGAAGTGATCCCACTGACGCCCTGCAAGATAGAGCCCCACCCCTCCCAGGGTCAATACAAACCAGCGCACCCAGGGTCGATAGAGCCATGCCACCCAAGGGTAGGTGCGAGCGAGAATGCGCTCGGGGTAGATCAACGGTATACGCAGAAACAGGTAGTTCATGAGCAGCCATTTTAGCCATCCCACTTGCCGTTTTTTTCTTCCCTGTATCAGCTGTTGCGTATCTTCAGCACTCTGGAGTTGTGTGAGATTGTGGCTGCGTATGAAATTGGCTACATCAAGGACATCCTGCTCCGTAATGGAGAGTCCCGCCATCTCATTTACACGCGCTACCACCCTCTGGGGTGTACCACCGTTCCAGTGGCTGAGAATCTCATAGACTTTAATACCGATCTGGAAAAAGCGGTTAGTTGCCGGGTCGTAAACAGTCCAACTGGGGGCGCCGCCAATACCTGCCGGTGCGGTGTAGAGCCTCAGCTCCTGCCGCAACATTGGCAGTGGGGGATCATCCACTCTTAGAAGCCTGTCCAGCGCCGCACACTGGCAAAGGGTCTGCGAAGTAGGTAATAGAGCAACTTCACCTCTTCACCATACACTTTAGCTGTACCCTTTAGCCCAATCCTCGGGGGCACCACGTCCGCCTCAAAATTGGCCAACACCCGGTAGACAAGGGTACCTTCAGGAGTGGGCTGTGCATCAAATGCTGCGCGCTTGAGCACGGCAGTGAGTGGCTTGTCTGGCGCTATGGAAAGAAAAAAACGCACCTCTGCCCCCTCCTGGAGGGCAATGGCGTCATCCACTGCAACCTGAACCTCCAGCTGAACCTTTGCCGGATCGGCAATGGTCAAGATACGCTCACCCGTCTGCACCGGGCGGCCGACCCAATCAGACGGATCGCTATAGATAACAACCCCTGGGCGATCCGCTTTTACTTCGAGCTGTTTCAGCAGTGCTTCCAGATAACCGACCTCTTCCAGTTGCAGGTCCCGCTTCCCTTCCAGCACCGCCACCTGGGCCTTTGATTCCGCATCAAACACCGCCTTGTGTGCCATCTGCCGATATTCAGCCTCAGCCACAGCCAGTTTGCGCCTGGCAACGGCAAAACGGCTGCGAAGCAGTGTGGGGTCCAACTTCAACAGCGGTTGCGCCTCAACCACCTTCTCATTGGGTTCCACCTGCATAACATCAACAACCCCATCGGTCGGTGCCCGCACCTCAAGCGCATCCAATGGAATCACCTCTGCCGGGGCCAGCACAGAGATCCGCACCGGTGTGAATACCGAGATCACCAGGGCAAGCGCGACAACAACCGGTAACCGCCACCCCTTGCCCAGCGTGGCAAGGCGCTTGCCTAATCCTCCCCCCCTGCTCAGGGCATGCCAGGCATGGGCATAGGCTTCACATACGTGGCCTATGAGGCTCAACTCATATTCCAGGTAGGGTTCATCACGCAGTAACAGGAGCACCCCCAACGGCGCTCCAATGGGGGATTTAAGCGCGACCCAGAGGCCATGGGGTGGAAACCAATCAGACCAACCCAGGCACCCCTCGGCATCGCTATCACTGGCACTGATGGTATGTGGCTCCGGTCCGGTGAAATGCCGTTCCAGCTTTGGCATGGCTCGATTGAGCCACTGAATCATTGGCGCATCTTTCTCAACTTGAGAGACACCGGATATAGCACGCACCGCCCCTCGGCCACCATCACTCTCCCACAACAGGCATTGACGATAAGGGATCAGGTTATGGGTCTCATTGACCAGAATAAAACCCAACTCTTCCAGATCTTCGGCACGACGTACCCGTCGTTCCAGATTGAGTAAAATACTCAACCCCTCAAGTTGACGTTGCAGGTTATCACTCACGATTCGTTCTGATCTCTGTTGAGAAAGGCACGCCCACTCATACCCGGCAGCAGGCGGGCATCGTTGCCAAGGATCTTGGCGTGGAGTTTCACCGACTGACTCACCGGATCGATCCAGGCACCGATCGCCGTAATCTCGGCTGCGTGCTGACCATCCGCCTCATCCAACTCCAGGGCAAAGCGATGACCCATCTTTAACCAGGTCAACCAACGTGACGGCACGATCATCTCCACCTCAAGTTTTGAAGGATCGACGATGCGCATCAGCGGCTCACCCCGCTGTACATACTGATGATTACGCGCATGCAGCTCTGCCACCCGGCCTGAAAAAGGGGCGACAATGCTACAGCGGCGTACTCGCGCCTCTGCCGCCTGAAGCTCCGCCTTGGTCGTACCTACCTCGGACTTCGCTTGTTCCAGAACCATGGTACTGGTGGTACCCAACTCATCCAGCCTGTGACTTACTGCAAGGGTCTTCTTGGCAAAATTAAGCACCGCCCTACTCCTGTTCCTCAGCGCCTTCTCTTCGCCACAGATAAAGGAGACCAGAGACGCCCCCTTCTTAAAGGCCTCCCCTTCACGCAGACTCAGCCTTTGAATCCGCCCATCCATCTCGGCAGAGAGTGTCGTGTACTGTATCGGCATCACATGGGCGCGTAGAACCGTATCCATGGGCTCCACACCGAGAGCGGCACCTGGAACACCAGCCAACAGCAATACAACTGTTGGCAGCCATCGGGTTACCTTTATGGGGATAGGTAGAGAATACTTTGATAAATAGCGTGTCATCGACATATGCCATCCTAATCTGATTAGTCAGTGTTTGGATCGAGTTTCTTCTTATAAAAGCAGCGTTCAACTTCAGAATCAAGCAAGTTAGGTGGTTTAAACCTTATGATGGACAGTTAACCAGCCGCTGCCATAGGGTGAACTTCTCTGTCAATTTTACCCCCGTGTTGGCTCACAGCCATTTTTAAGTCGTAGTTTGTTTGTAGATTCATCCAGCTTTGGGCATCAGTGCCAAAATACTTTGCAAGCCGTAGGGCTGTATCCGGTGTAATCGCCCTGCGTTCTTTAAGTATCTCACCGATACGGGTGGCCGGTACGCGCAAAGCCAAGGCAAGTGCATTAGCGGACAGCCCTAGCGGTTTCAAATACTCTTCCCGTAAAATTTCACCCGGGTGGATGGGTCTTAATCTATTTTTGGTCATCAGTATCACCTCAATGGTAGTCAGTTATTTCTACGTCGAAAGCATCGCCATCTTGCCACCGGAAGCATAACCGCCACTGCTGACTGATCCTTATGCTGTGCTGGCCCTGTCGGTCACCGAATAAAGCCTCAAGTCTGTTACCTGGAGGGCTACGCAAGAAATCCAGCGTTGCCGCCATATCCAGCATTTGTAGTTTCATCTCTGCCTGACGTTGAAATGCCCTGAACTGGCGGGGATTCCCGCCCTCAAACAGCTTTTTGGTATGCTTATCAGCAAACGTCTTAATCATATTTGAAGGGTAGTACGCATTTCGTGGTACGTCAAACGTTATACGTGGAGCGCTTTTGATGTGGGCAATCGACTCCAGAGAAAACCAGTGAAAAAACCAGGACACCCAACTTTTTCACATTAAGCTTTTTTCAGGTAATAATAGGTTCATTATTAGTGCGCATGGCGAGTTAATTTTCTGCTATCGGAGCAGATCAATAAATTCAACCGGTGCTGGTGTCTCGAAGGTGAGTCGCTTACCGGTCTTTGGTCGCGTAATACTTAGGCGCGATGCATGCAGCCCCATGCGGGGGCCATCAGTACCATAACGGGGATCGCCAATCACCGGATGCCCTAGCCAGGCCATGTGGGCACGGATTTGATGTTGTCGACCGGTCTCCAGTTGAACTTCAAGCAGTGCCCGATCCTTTACCGTGCGCAGGGTGTTAAAATGCGTGATGGCTTTTTTTGCTTCCGGATGTGGACCGACAATCATTTGATACTTCTCTGAATCCATTCTCAAGGGCTGGTCAATGCTCCCTTGACTTGGGTTGGGGTGACCTTTAACCACCGCAAGATAGGTTTTCTCGGCCCCGGACCATCCTTCATTAACGGCTTCGCGCATCTCGCGAGAAGTTGCAAACATCAAAACACCCGACGTATCACGATCAAGCCGATGTACAGGCCATAGCCTAACAGAATGATTTTGCCGTGTGAGCTGCTTGCGAAGAATTGCAAGCGCATGCTGTTTGTTTTCATCGGCGGATGCCACTGACAACAAGCCTGCAGGTTTGTTGATGACGACAAGATCGCTGTCCGAATACAAGATTTCCAGCCGGGAAGTTCCACGTTGCATGTTCTTTCCCGCAGCCCGAACTTCCACATCGTCACCGGCTTTGAGTTCGTGATCATGCTGCATGATAGGCTGACCGTTGACGACCACGCATCCCGTTTTCAGCCGTTGTTTTATTTTGTTCCGAGTCCAGCCTTTTAGCTGAGTGTTGAGGAAAGTGAGTAGACCAGAGGCCTGGTTCACTTGTAATCTGTCAGACATAGAAAGAAGGGTCAAGTTTTGTAATCATGCAAATTCATCCTCATACGCTTTCACAGCACGACTCGCCAGTGATTAATCCACCTTTGTAATAAGGAAAAAATATGTCACATAATGTGTCGTTACAAGACTTAACCCCTTTCCATATTTTTCCTGGGCACC
>JBEVXT010000417.1:0-2836 GCA_040505955.1 Sedimenticola sp.
TTTCTTTTTCATTCGCTTTAATTTTTCTTTTGCAACTATTGATTACCTTATTTATTGTTTTAATTTTGAATTCAATCTCAAGTTTTTTGAAATAATTTTCACCTCTTAATTCTTTTACGAAAGATATAACTTCTTTTCTCAGTAATTTATAGTACGGATTTCCGTGAACGTAATTTACTTTGTATTGTATTTTTCCTGCTTTTATTGCCTCAATAATTTCATCCACCTCAAGGCCAAATTCCTTACATGCATTATTGTGACTGAATGATTCTCCTTTCTGAGACCATAAAGCTTGTGTCATAGAACTGCTCTCTTATCTTTAGGCCTAACGCCTTGTTCACCAGCGAGTAAGTTGGTTCTGTTTTTGCTGCTTTTTTGTTGTCAGCAAAAACCGCGACAACTGTATCGAGTCCGTGTGCAACAACTTATTATATGTCTTAACTATTTGCAAAACTTTGAAGCTCTTGTCCAGTTAAACGATAACCGACCCATTCATCTTGTGGCTTTGCACCAATTGATTTATAGAAGTTTATCGCAGATTCATTCCAGTCAAGCACGCTCCACTCAAAACGACCACACTTCTTAGATATAGCGATATTTGCTAAATGTTTTAGAAGGGCTTTGCCTGCACCCACGCTACGGTGGTCAGGGGATACATATAAGTCTTCAAGGTAAAGGCCATTTTTTCCAAGCCAAGTTGAATAATTGAAAAAATATACAGCAAAACCAACAGGTTTATTATTTACGCTACAAATTACAGCATTAGTTGTAGAGTCCCCTCCAAATAATGAGTTTTTTATATCAGCTTTAGTCGCTAACACTTCATGTTCTGCTTTTTCATAACTAGCAAGCTCTTTAACAAAGCGAAGAATCAATGCTGAATCGTCAATCGTTGCTTTTCTAATATTTAATACTGACACTTAACACTCCAATTTAAAGTGGCATATAACTGACTACATTGCCGGCACGTTTTCTGACATAACCCGATGGCACGCTCGCTGACATACCCCGCCAAATTTCCTGCTTCACTTTGTCTCTGGAATATATCATTAACTGAATCGTAAGGAGCCCAGCACCCAACCAGAGAATGATATTCCTTGTATTTATCAGGTTAACAGAGAATCCGGCATTGAGAAACCAGTTGTTACAAATGACCGCATGTAACAACAAACCCATTGAGCAGGTACTGACTGTCCGAGATTCAAAGATAACTGCTATTTTGTGCCGACTAATTTCAGCCCCTTGTTACCTGTTAGGCTTATATCGCCCACACAAGCTGGTGGTGCGACGGTTTTGGCCGGAAACCCTGGCATTAAGAATCTTCATAGAGCGCTCTTCTTTCCGGCGGCATTTCACTGAGCCTGCGTTTCGCTTCCTTCGGGCTGACCGCTTCCAATTGGCCATCTTCGCCCTGGACGATTATCCCAATCACTCCAGTCTTTATCATGAATCCATCCTAATAACTGCATATATTCTTGATGAGGAAGTGATCCTATTGCTGATTTAATTTCTTGTATTGTGATCATAATAAAAAATTATAGCATATTCTTGATTTCTGGCGCATTTTCAGGGCATAAATGCAGCACTGACGCACGAACAAACCACCTAAGCCGATAGGCACCAGATCTAAGGATCTCTTTGGACAATAAGCAGAATAAAATGTCTAGCCTTCTGATAGCGGCTTCTCCAGGCCGATCAGAAAGCTCAGCAGCGCAGGGATGACAAACAGGGTGAGCAGGGTGGAGAGGGCCAGCCCACCGAGGATGACGCTGCCGAGACCGCGATAGAGTTCGGTGCCCGATCCCTGGGCAAGCACCAGGGGTAGCAGTCCGAAGAGGCTGGTGGTGGTGCTCATGAAGATCGGGCGAATGCGGGTGCGTACCGAGTGGGTGACGGCCGCCACTCCCTCCATTCCTTCATAACGGACGTTGTTCAATGTCTGATGCACGATCAGGATGGCATTGTTGACCACCGTTCCCACCAGAATGATGAAGCCGAGCATTACCAGAATATCGAAAGGCTGGGTCGCCAGCAGCCTGTCCACCAGGGCGAGGCCGATAAAGCCGCCGGCCGCCGCCAGGGGTACGGAAAACATAATGATCAGCGGGTAGAGGTAGTTGCCGAAGAGGGCTGACATCAGCAGGTAAGTGATGATGATAGCCAGCAGGAAGTTCCACTGCAGGGCCTGCCGTGTTTCGGTCAGCTTGTCGGCATTGCCGCCAATAGAGATCCGGGTGCCGGTCAGTTTGCCTGCCTTTTCCAGTTTTGGCACTAGTTGGTCGGATATTAGCTCCATTGCGGATTGGAGGGCCATATCCTTGGGCGGGGTGACCTCCAGACGGATATTTCGCTTGCGCTCCAGGTGGTTGATTTGGGTCATTCCCTGACCATACTTGAGTTGACCCAGATCGCCCACGCGAACGAGTTTGCCATAGGGGGTCGCTATGACGCCTGCCAGGAGGTCTTCCGGGCTTTT
Organism: Sedimenticola sp.; assembly: GCA_040505955.1. Taxonomy (GTDB): domain Bacteria; phylum Pseudomonadota; class Gammaproteobacteria; order Chromatiales; family Chromatiaceae; genus Vondammii. The sequence continues at coordinate 2,477 of JBEVXT010000417.1, forward strand.
TGCTGCAAAATCACCGCTTTTGATTACCAGATCGAGTACTTTTCCCCCATCAGGTTTGTACTCGCCAATCGTGCGGCCATCCATCAATATGTCCACATAGGTACCCAGTTCCCGCTCGGTGAGACCGTTGGCAATGACTCGCGAACGATCAGGAATCAGGTTGGCCTCGGGGTAGCTGATCTCCAGTGAGGGCACCGGGCGTATCTGTGCATTGGGGATCGCCTGCTTCAGGGTACCGAAGAGCACCCGGGTGGCATCGACGATCTGGTTGTTGTCGTTGCCCGATATGTTGACATCCACCGTGCGGCCCTGGCCGATGCCGGTTTCAAAGATGCCGCGCTGGAGGCTCACTCCGAACAT
>JBEVXT010000418.1:0-7130 GCA_040505955.1 Sedimenticola sp.
AATTAACTCCTTCAACTATCAATAATTGATCCAGCGCCTGAACCTGATCGACAAAACTTTGGGGGGTTTCTGATTGATCACTTTTACTTAATAACACAACCGGTTCTGCACCTGACTCATTCACCAAAGAGAGAAGACGTTCTATCCTGTTCAGGTTAAAGTCATCATTCATCGAAGATACAATGAAAGCCGTATCAATATTGGCAGATATTAGTTGCCGCTTCAATTTGCTGCCTGCGGCCTTTCTGGAAAAACAGGTTTTCCGATCAAGCAGACGTATTAGGTGCTGCTGACTATCCAGCAATAACCAATCACCTACAATCATTTCAGGCATAGCCGCAGATAAAGGTATATTGAATACACCTGACTCTGAGGCAACGGTTATTTCTGATTTATACTGCTCTACAACTCTTGCAGGAGTAGCGTTATCCCACTCATCCAACGAGAGTTGCTGCTGAAAAAAGGCTTGCCAGCCTAAATTTAAAAGTGAACTAACGTGTGGCATTATCAATCTCTTTAGCTTTTCATTACGGCAAGGCTTGGTATTCAGACACCCGGCCTTTTTTCTTTTTCCGATTCGGGAACGCGGTAGAGCATCACCACAAGCGCAACGGCCAGCAGCGCTAATCCAATACGAATAACAGGCTCCAGCGGCACCCACAGCAGGGTAACTCCAAAGGTGACCGCCACCAGAAACAGCGCGCGGATTTTGACCCGCCGTTCCATGGAGCGCCCCTCCTCCCAACGTTTCACAACACCACCAAAGTAGCGGTTATTGAGCAGCCAACTGTGCAGACGGACGGAACTACGGGAGAAGCACCATGCCGAAAGCAACAAAAAGGGAGTGGTAGGAAGAAGAGGCAGGAATATACCCACCACACCTGTAGCCAGACTGACCCATCCGGCCAACAGCAACAGACTCTTTTTTACCTGTCGTCTCATACAAGCTCCGAATGGCGATGGTTGCCCGCATACTGCCGGCCAGCAATGAGGATACATTCAGGCTTTCAGGATATCCAGGTAACCGAAAGAGCTTTTCTCTCTTCCTTCTCTCCACCCTTCACTATTTTCTGAGTTTGAACTATTCAATGATGGCATAATAAATCTCCAAATGATTTGCAGCGGTAGCCTCACAGGTTCCTCGTAAATCAGAGGATTTCAGCAAAAAGCGTGGCAAGCAAACCTCTCCAGCCGGATAAACTAATCCCTTTTCCGCTTTATACTACGCTTTTTTCTGCATCCACCATGGTACATACCTAGACAGAGTGAATCAGCACAAGACAACCAGAATGGACGCAACACATTGATATTGCGTACTATTATTAGCAATAGATGACTAAAAGTGTAGAATAAACAAAAGCAAAAAATACACAGCATACCCCCATGATGCAGCAGTACATACGCATCAAGGCGGAGCATCCAAACATGCTGATGTTCTACCGCATGGGTGATTTCTATGAGCTCTTTTATACATCCCTCGCCAGATTGCCATATATGAGTTGGTGGGCCGAGCGTTCTACCAGCAGTTTGACCAACAGTTCAAGCTGGTCGAGTTGCTGGATTTGGGTTAGGTCACGGATATCTTCCCGAACCAATTGTTCGAGGCGCAGGGATTGCCAGCGGCGGCTGAAGCGCATATCACGCTTCAAAAAAGGTTCTGGATAACCACCATGGTTCCATAGTGCATCGAAATTCGTGGGGGCTAATCTTTTTTTTATATGGTTTATATTTTTTCTGGTGTTTTGTTTTTTAAGTGAATGCCATTGGATCTGTACCGGAGGGCTGTTGTGGGAAAGATCTCACGTAATACAGTGCTTTACGGTGACTCATCTTGGATTAACCAGTTGATGGGTGTCCCAGTCTTTGCTCTTTTGACCTGCTGTTGGGGGGCGTTTGCGCCTCAGATTCAGTTTGACGTGATATTTGGGTGGATTTCCTCTGTTATAGCGGCAAGGGCAGGGAAAGAAGTACTTGGTGCTCACCAAAATCCATGTTGTGGTGACACGATACGTTGCTGGGTGGTGTGAAATAGGTTGATTTTATGGGTTGAAATTCCTATCCTTTGGTATGCGCAACTGCCTGGCAATTACCCCAAAGGAGTGCAGTTAAAAGTAATTAAATACGCTTGATCGCGGTCTTATAGACCTGGTTGCGCTCACGCTTACCGACTGCCACTACGGATACCACCAGCTCGCTATCGCGCACCTGGTAGACCAGCCGATAACCGGCGCGGCGCAGTTTGATTTTGTAGCAATCTTTCATCCCGCTTAAGCGGGCGCTCTCGATGCGCGGCTGCTCGATGCGCTCTTTCAGTTTGGAGCGGAAGATTTCACGCACAGCACCATCCATCTTTTTCCACTCTTTCAATGCTTCTTCCTTGAAGACCAACCTATAGATCATCAATGCTTACCTCGATCTCTGCCTGATCCTTACGCGCCTCGACAATCGCGGCCAGCTCCATATCTTCCAGCTTATCCATCAGCAATTCATATGCGGCAGCAGGTACAGCATAAAAAACCGGCTCATTGCGGTTGAGAATAGCAACAGGTGCGCCCTCACCTTGCTCCACCACCGCCATCGGGTTTTTCTTCAGCTCGGAGATCCCGGCACTTATGTCCGCTAAAACGGGATGTGTAGTAACCATATAAATAACCTTTTAAAAGACCTATTAATAGGTTATATGCTAGGCGAACATGGGTAGCTAGTCAAGACCAAAAGACCGATAAATAGGTCATTAGATAAATATATAATGTGAAGTTAAAAATTATGTGAAGTAGACACTCGCACCCTCGTCGATACTCTGCGGTGTGACGCATCCAGCTAATTCAACAGACTCTTAGAGAAGCTGGGATAGAAACGTTCGGGCGGGTACAACAATTGGGGTACCGGCTCGGGCAAAACAGTCGGCATCCACATAGTTCGAATCCAGAACGACCTGGAACGCAAAAGGCGCGGCGAGTTGCTGCTGAAAATGCTTAAGAGCAGGGCTTATTGATTTGTCTCGCTGTTTCACTTCCACCAGAAACCATGGTTGCCCGTCACGCACGACCAGGAAATCAACCTCGCGTTTTTCCTTGTCACGCAGGTAGCCGAGTTCAAAAGTTCCCAAACCCATATCATTCCAGCCTTCCACAGCCTTGAGCAGGTGGCAGGCGACAAACGTCTCCGCTTTATCTCCGGGGTCTTTAATCGAGGCCCAATCGCGCAGAAACCATTTAGGTTCCTTGCGCAGTGATCGAGAGACATTCTTGAACCACGGTCTTATCAGAAACCCAAGATGAAGGCTGACAAGGATATCAATCCATCGGCGAGCCGTGTCAATGGAGACGCGTACATCCCTCGCCAGATTGCCATATATGAGTTGGTGGGCCGAGCGTTCGACCAGCAGTTTGACCAACAGTTCAAGCTGGTCGAGTTGCTGGATTTGGGTTAGGTCACGGATATCTTCCCGAACCAATTGTTCGAGGCGCAGGGATTGCCAGCGGCGGCTGAAGCGCATATCACGCTTCAAAAAGGGTTCCGGATAACCACCATGGTTCCAGAGTGCATCGAAATTCGTGGGGCTAATCTTTTTAGGTGGGCGGATGATCCGCTTTTCATCCGGCAGATCCTGAGTCAACGTTTCAGCAACAGAGAAGGGGTGCATCCGGTATAAAAAATAGCGCCCCATCAGACTGTCACCGCCACGACAATAGATATCCATACGACTACTTCCCGTGACCATGATGCGGAGCTGATCCGCGTAGGTATCGAAGAATCCTTTTAAGAATTGCTTCCAGCGGGGGTATTTATGTAGTTCATCAAAGATGACTACCGGGGAAGTTCTGGATAAGCGGTTGAGCTGAAATTGGTCGACCAGTTTGGCGGGGCCGGAAAGTATGGATTCCCGGTCATCGATATTGTCCCAATTGATATACGTATCACCATGAATGCGACAGGTGGTGGTTTTTCCTACCTGTCTTGGGCCGCTGATAAAAGCCATCTGTCTCTGCTGTGCCAAATGCTCTGCCAGCAGTGTGTCATATATCCTGGTTTCTGTTTTCATGGCGGAATATTATCGCTAGCACCGTATAATGGTCAAGACCATCTTAGGCTGTTATCGATAATAGTCAGAACTCAAATGCATAATATCTAGTAGATAAGCGACTTCATAGCACGGTGGTGTTCCGTGGCGCAGAGCGCTAAAAGATGAGTTACACCGCGGAACGGTGTAACGAGCTACGAACCTAGTTAAGTATTGCGTCCCCAGAACTCCGCCGTAGTGGACGACAAGGTGAGATACACCAATTGGAGCCAACGCGATGACATCAAGGCGGAGCTGAAGGTGGCGCTGATTCTGGTGCTGGCAGAGCACGGCTACCCACCTGTGGATCGGGATGAGGTCTACAGGGAGATCTTTGAACAGGCGGAGAATTTCAAGAAGTACCAAAGTCAGAGGAAGGACTAACTGCCAAACCGTTGTAGAATAACAGGGCATTTAAGAGCCTCTTAAAAACTCAAGTTTTGGAGTTCAATTGACAACCCTACAGATAAGCCCAGTCATATCATGCCTTTAGAAACCATCGCTAAACCACAACACACCCCCATGATGCAGCAGTACATACGCATCAAGGCGGAGCATCCAAACATGCTGATGTTCTACCGCATGGGTGATTTCTATGAGCTCTTTTATGAGGATGCCGAGAGGGCGGCGCAGCTGCTTGATATCACCCTGACCAAACGGGGAAAATCGGCGGGCAAACCGATTCCTATGGCGGGAGTACCCCACCATGCGGCAGAGGGGTATCTTGCCAAGCTGATCCGCAAGGGTGAATCGGTCGCCATCTGTGAGCAGATTGGAGATCCCGCTCTCAGCAAAGGGCCGGTTGAGCGAAAAGTGGTGCGCATCGTCACTCCCGGCACGGTGACTGATGAAGCCTTGCTGGAGGAACGTCGGGACAATCTACTGGCTGCGGTGCATGAGCTGGAGGGCCATTTCGGCCTTGCCGCTCTCGATTTGAGCAGCGGTCGCTTCACCCTGCTACAGCTTAACGACGGTGAGGCGCTGAGTGGTGAGTTGGAGCGCCTTCTTCCGACGGAGTTGCTGGTCGAGGAGGACAGTGCGCTGCCCGACGAAGTGCGGCGTGATGGGGGAACAACCCGTCGCCCCGCCTGGCATTTTGACCTGGAGACCGCCGAGCGGTTGCTCACCCAACAGTTCGGCACTCGTGATCTGGGGGGCTTCGGCTGTAGCGATCTACCCCTGGCAATCGCCGCTGCCGGCTGCCTGTTGCAGTATGTTAAAGAGACCCAGCAGAGCGCCCTTCCCCATATCCGTGGACTCTCGGTGGAACGGCGTGAGGATGCGGTGATTATTGACGCAGCCACCCGCCGCAACCTGGAAATCGACTCCAGTCTCAGCAACAGCGGCAGCGGCAAGCACACGCTGGCGGGCATTCTCGACCGTACCGCCACCCCCATGGGGAGCCGTATGCTGAGGCGCTGGATCAACCGCCCACTGCGTGATATTGGGCAGATTCGAAGCCGCCATCACGCTATCGGTCAGCTGCTGGAGCAGCGGGTCTACCCCGAGCTGCAGGAGCCCCTGCAGGGGATTGGTGATATTGAGCGCATCCTCGCCCGTATCGCTCTGAAATCAGCACGCCCGCGGGATTTAGCCACCCTGCGTGACTCTCTTGCCCTGCTGCCGCAACTGCAGCAACTGCTGCTGCAGTTTGACTCGCCTCTGCTTGAGACGCTGGCAAAGGAAGCGGGTACTCACCCACAGGAGGTTGACCTGCTGCAGCGCGCCATCATTGAAAATCCACCGATGCTGATCCGTGACGGCGGGGTGCTGGCCAGAGGCTATGACAGCGAACTCGATGAGCTGCGCGATCTGTCGCAAAATGCCGATCAGTTTCTCCTCGACCTGGAGACCCGTGAGCGGGAGCGCACCGGCATCAACACCCTGAAGGTGAGCTATAACCGGGTGCACGGCTACTATATCGAGGTTAGCCGTATCCACTCAGATACCGTTCCGGACGAGTATGTCCGGCGCCAGACCCTGAAGGCGGCGGAGCGTTTCATCACCCCTGAACTTAAAAAGTTCGAAGATAAGGTGCTCTCGGCCCGGGAGCGCTCACTGGCGCGGGAGAAATCACTCTATGCCGATCTGCTTGAGAAGCTGCAGCCGGCCATTACCAAACTGCAGCAGTGTGCCGACGCCCTTGCGGCCCTCGATGTGCTAGCCAACTTTGCCGAGCGGGCCGAGCGGCTAAACCTCAACCCACCGGAACTGGTGCCGCAGCCGGGAATCCATATCGTTGATGGCCGCCATCCGGTAGTGGAGCAGGTGAGCGACAAACCGTTTGTCGCCAACAACGTTGATTTCGATGATGAGCGCCGCATTCTCATCATCACCGGCCCGAATATGGGTGGCAAATCGACCTTTATGCGGCAGACTGCACTGATTGTTTTGCTCGCCTGTGCTGGCGCTTTTGTCCCGGCAGCCTCAGCCCGCATCGGCCCGATTGATCGTATCTTTTCCCGCATCGGCGCATCGGACGATCTGGCGGGGGGACGTTCGACCTTTATGGTGGAGATGGAGGAAACTGCCAATATTCTGCACAACGCCAGTGAGCAGAGCCTGGTGCTGATGGATGAGATTGGTCGCGGCACCAGTACCTTTGACGGCCTGTCACTGGCCTGGTCATGCGCTGTCGAGCTGGCCACTCGGATCCGGGCGTTCACCCTCTTTGCCACCCACTACTTTGAACTGACCACCCTGCCGGAAGAGTATCCGGGCATCGCCAACGTCCATCTGGATGCGGTGGAGCACGGCGACACCATCGTTTTTCTTCATGCAGTAAGGGAGGGGCCGGCAAACCAGAGCTATGGACTTCAGGTTGCCTCTCTGGCGGGGGTCCCGCGCCCGATCATCGAGCGTGCCCGCCTGCGGCTGAGGGAGTTGGAGCAGTCCGCTCTCCAGCATGCTGATCAACAGGTGCGCCAGCTGTCGCTATTCTCTTCTGAACCAGTAGCGAAAAAACCATCAGCCGCCATGGAGGCACTGAAGCTAATTGATCCTGACGACCTCTCACCCAGAGAAGCACTGGATGCGCTCTATCGTTTGAAACGTCTGCAACAGGAAG
>JBEVXT010000419.1:0-7698 GCA_040505955.1 Sedimenticola sp.
AACCGGTGCCCGTTTGCGCTGACCTCTGCGCAAACAAAGGGTCAGAAAATCTGAGCACAAGTGGGTCCGTTTTCTTTAGCGGCGAGGGATTATGCTGTTCGCTTTCCCTGTAGGTACCGCTCCATGGTCAGATTCAGGATCTCCCAAGTTCCGACATCAGACATTCATACATGCACCAGGTCTCTGACTCCGGCAGATTAGCAGTGCACTTGTGATAGCGCACACCACTCTGTTGCCTTTCCTACCACCCAACGAGGTCGGCTTCTGCAATGGTGATTTCGGAGCTCAATACTGAGCCTGCATGTTCCCCTGTCAACGCTTAGCCTCTACCCTTACGGGCAACAGTCCATGACTCGGGGCCACAGCGGGTCACTACCCTTACTGTGTAGAGGACTTTCACCTCCAATCTGACGCCAGCTTTGCTTGGCGCACTGGGTGTCCTGGTGTTACTAGCAGGCAGAAGAGCGGTAACAGCGGTTTCATTACGGTAGACCCTAAATAATAAGTTGGTAGCTATTACTCTTTTCGGCAGGAAAGGGTATTTATTGAGTTGGGCTAGCGCGGCAGCGTGACAATCGCCTCCAATCCCTCTGACGCTCAGCCCGGATGAGTTTATCCGTAGGATCTTGCAGCATGTGTTACCCAAAGGGTTCATGCGAATGCGCCACTACGGTTTTCTGGCCAACTGCTGCCGAAAGAAGAAGCGGCCACCACTGCTCCTGGAGGCGCTGAAGCAGCCGCCGCCAGAGAACACTAAAACGGATGATGCAGGGGTGCATCCAGAAGAGATCGGCAGTTATCCCTGTGAGAAATGCCACAAGGGACGGCTGCGGGAAGTCCGGGAGTTGATGCCGGTATACCGGGGCAGTGGCTGACGACGGTTAAGCCCTCATAGACCGTCACAAAGCCTTACCGGGACAGGTCTCCCAGAGGCCTGATGGTTGAGTGCGGAAAAAACACACAAAATGAGGTACTATCAGAAGTAGAAGTAGGAAAAAAGAGCAGACAAGGCCATGGAGAACTATTCTGAAGGCACAATGATATGGCAAAAACAGCCCACACGGGCGCACTTATATTTTGCTGCATCACCGAATGACCCTCCTGCCAAAAACAAATTCCTATAAATAAGCATCGGCGGTCTGTTCTGGTCGGCTTAGTCCAACAGACATTTATCCGTCATGCTGCGCACGACAGATAAATGCTAATCAGTTATGTGTTTTAGAAATGACAGATTTCGATCCTGAGCTGACGTTGAGTAAATAGATTAAGTAGGCATTGAATGCGCCATCATTACGTACCTGAATTTCTCCAAAAGCCATGGACGGAAAATTCTCCAGATGGGAAACTGAAAGTTTTTCGGTTAGACATTCAAGGCATTCCATCAAAGCCGCATACACCGAAATACACTGGATTCGATCACGACTTATACGCACTCGCCCAGGATAAAGTTGCAGGCATGGAGAAGCAAGCAGTCGAAAAGAAATTTCTTAGAATTATCGACAATAATGCTGCGCGTGTGCGAGTCAAGATAGAAAAAGTTGGCCTAAAGTCCCTTACGATTGAAGATAGAATGGATTGGGCGCGATTCTTGATGTCGTTGCGGCTTCGTCAGCCCGACATTGTGGAAATGCTTAAGCGCGAATCGACCCAATATCTCAAAGCTACTTTGAACGAGAACTATGAGGAGCTTGCCGCTCCTGAAGATGCTCCAACACTTGAAGAATGGACAGAGCAACAATATCCCGGACTCATTGAAAACTTTGGATTATCATTCTTCCACGAGTTAGTAGATAACCAAGAAATAGGCACCAAAATTCTTAAGATGAAATGGTGGCTTTGGGATTTTAGCGAAGCTCCATATGATTTATTACTATCAGATCATCCTTGTATATTCGTCCACGGTTTAGATGATCCTGATTGTGTTATTGCGTTACCAATTCACCCACGAAAAGCGTTTATGGCCACACGAAGTGACGAGGTGGCCAAGATAATGCGAAACCAGCGCCAAAGAGATTTGGCCGTGCGTTTAAATGAATCGTCCGTTAATCAGGCACGGGCACGCATCTACGCGTGCAATGAATCACCACGACGATTCATCAAAAATCGACTTGCCAAAAAAACGGAACGGGAACAAATTTAGTTATCCATGAACGTACGCTTTCGGCAGAAGACCAGGACACCCATCACTCGACCCAAAAAAGATGATAGGTGTCCTTTTGTTCGATGACCTGTATTGGGAATCCGCGCCTCTTATTCAGTCTGACGGTATTTATCCAATAGTTCCCGTTCTTCCACCGCAATATCAACCAGTCTCTGGCGCTGCACCAGGGGAACGCGAGTCAGCGCCATCACCCGTGCCGTATAGAAGAAGGTGGCGTTGAAAGCATCATCGATACACTGATGCACTTTCTCTTCAGAGAGCCCAAAAGAGTATCCCAGGTGGATAAAAAATGCGCCACGGTCTTTGTGCTCGGAAGGATCAAATGGAATGGCACTGATCAGGTCGTGTCGAGGCCAAGCCCGCATGGGGGCCGGATCATAAATGGGTGTCAGCCGGCAGTCAGACAAACCTCCCAGGAGCGCTATATTATCCAGATGAAGATCTCCGTTGCCTGTCAGTAGAGCCATCAGGAATCGCCGGTAGAGCTGTTCTTCTGTATCGCTGGGTAGCGTGGCGACCTGTCTGAGGTTTGTGATGATACCGCCCAACTCATCGAGCAGGATGTCCCCGGTTTCTCTGAAATAATGATCACCCGTTGCAATAACAGAAAACAGGGATTCCATTGGCACTGGGTTGCTACCTTCTCTGTCAAAGCGTTCGATAGCCAAAAAATGAAGGCTGTCATCATCAAGGCACGTGGCGACAGGAACATCAAACCCTGCCTCTCTATGGATATCCAGGCAGAGATTTTCGAGATCAAGAAGCCCACTATACTCAGGAGGTTCAATCTTCAGGACGACATCTTTTTTATTTTTGGTCTCAGGTGGGAAAAAATTCGCTTGTTTATCACCTGGCGTCATGGAGACCAATAACTTTGGAATCATCCCGTTGACCGAAGGAGTTGCCCCCAAGGCCTTTTCGATAACCACAGAATCAAAATCAACGTGTTCATCCAGTACCTGGCGCTTGAGCATACGCCAGAGTTGTGAACGCCCATTCGAGGCTTTTGTGAGCGCCCGTGAATTCTGAAAGGGCGCGGTTCGGTAATATATGCCTGTTGCATCCATGTCATCGGCAAAGAGATCAATGTGGCCAATACCACCATGCCCCCCCATCATGAGGAGTCGCCACTCAGTCTCCATCCCCAGTGGCGGTTCTTTACCTGACTTGGCGCGCAAAATATCGAGATAGTGCTGGCGTTGCAGATTACGTGGGTGATTGCCTGGAATCAGTGAAAGAAGGCGAGGAAATACAGGAATGCGTTCACTGATGGGATAGGTAATGGTGTCCGATTTCCAGAGAGCACCGTCACCCAGTAGGCAGAAACCCGGCTGACCGGATGAAAGATAAGCATCGGTGTAAGTGAAGGTCGCCTCCCTTTCTGACAGTACCAGAGTCCCCATTTTTTCAGGGGTACCGGAGATGCGGGTCCAGACCACAGCATGTTGATAACGTGCCATGTTATTTCTCGCTCGTTTCCGTGGTATCCGCTGAGGTATTGAAGAAGCGCCCTGCCTTTATCCTCTCAATGGCCTGATCCCTCGATTTCTTCGGCATAAATATCAGTTCAAGATCCAGCTGATCACCCAAGTCTTCAAGGGTTGAGGTGCGCAGATCTCCTCTTTTTTTGATCTGACTGAGACCAACTGCGGTGATTCCTGCTTGAGTGGCTAACTGCGCTTGGGTAAATCCACGCTGTTTTGCAGAAGAAAGCAGTTGATTGATCAGGGCTTTAATATGCTCAGACATTAAACAATACTTTAATATTTAGTGCTAAATTGGCAAATAGTATAGCATAAATAAACGATTGTTTAATTTTTGTGTGCTATCCACAGTGGGGATAGGCGAAAATGCCTATCGTTTTTTTGTGACACATCATCTTGGGTTAACCGGTTGATGGGTGTCCCGGCCATTAATCCGTCGATTTAAGCGTGCTGGTGATGGTTAGGGTCGTCCTGGATTAAGCTCTCAAGTGGGATGTGCAGCCCCCTCCAGAGGTTACGAATCATATTAAGAGTAAGGGCGCTTGCGATTCAAAATCTCAGACACGCGCCCACGCCCACCAATGAAAGGCACAAGGTCTTTTCGCTCTAGCCCAGCCTGCTCCATCCTGAACAGGATGGCATCGATAGGATCAGGAGGGTCGATTGGGTGGTGCCTGGCTTCATATGCCTCGATAAGGGTAATTAGCACATCGAGCCTATCGCCCTCTGATGTATCCACAGGGGCACCCCACAGTGCCTCTACTTCTGCAAGTGCTGCATCATAGTCCTGTTCAGTTTTGATCGGTTTAATGTCCATCAGGTAGACCCTTATTTAGCAGACTTCAGATCAAGTTTGTCGTATTCCTCGTGAGTGCCGACAAATTTTACAAACATTGCCTGTCGCTGATAGTCAACATCCACCACAAGTCGATACTTGTTTCCGCCAATGTTAAATACGACAAGAGAGTCACTGATTATGTTGGTGCTGGTATTTTGAGCCTTAATCTCATGGGGTGTGTTCCACTCAGCCTTTACTGCCTCGGAGTGCCAGGCTTCCAGCGGCCCCTTACTATCCCGATAATCGGGTTGTTCCCAGAACACCCGCAAGATCTGTTTAGCAATCACTTGTTATGTGGAGCTCCATATAAGTAGTGGTTGGACATCACAGCATAGGCGCAGACTTCAATGGCGAAGTAGCGAGGAAGTGCCAGTAGTCGCTCTTCAATCCATCCTCGGCGGTGTTCATAGGATTGTCCGGTAAGTTGGTCGGTACCGCAGAGAAAAGCACGGCGAACACAGCGTGAGACGCAGTGATAGTAGGGGGTGGCATCGAGACTGATGAGTGTCCTTGGTTTTGGCATATTTCATCCTTGAGCACTGTGTTCTCTGATGGTTCTATCAATTATGGCATGTTGATAGTAGAAGTCAATTTGTGGGTGTCCTGTCTTTTTGGGGCAATACCGGCAAGGGCAGGGAAAGAAGTACTTCGTGCTCACCAAAATCCATGTCGTGGTGACACGATACGTTGCAGGGTGGTGTGAAATAGATTGATTTTATGGGTTGAAATTCCTATTCTTTTTTGAACTGATTTATCGTCCAGCCCTATTTAGGAATAATGATTCGTGGTGCTAAACCCAGACGCTTAACGCGCCGGGCAAATTTACGATCATCAAATGAAGCCATTGCCTCACAATCCTGGTAATTGGCATGGTGCAGGGCATCCGCAAAGTCCAGCCCATCTTCTAAGCTTGCAATAGCCTGTTCCATTTCAGTTAATGCTTCTACCCGAACATGTGGCTGTGCGATTAAATGCCGAAAGACAGCGATAATTTCATCAACCTGAAAACGGTAATAGCCGCGTAGTATCCACTCAAATTCCAGCATGATAGTTTTGCTGACTTTTAACGCTTGTCCCGATTCAAATAGCTTCTTAGCGGCTTGCTGTTGCTTATTGGCTTCGCTATCATCTGCATCGTCGATGTAATAACGCACCAGAATATTGGTATCCAGACCGATCATGGTTTTTCCAGCAAACTGGCAGAGTCGAAATCAACCGGTACGGCTTTACGTTTGCTTTTGAGCATACCAAAACCACTTTCAACCACTGTTTCTGGCGTTTTATGTACGCGTAGCTCGATATGATCACCGGAGAGCGTAAATGTGACCTGACTACCTTTACGAATACCCAGGCGCTGCCGGATTTTGTGGGGGATAGTGACCTGGCCCTTGCTAGTGACAGATGTTGCTTCCATGACTTTACCTCGAAAAGTATTACCTGGTAAGGATATAATTTTCTACTTGTTTAGCAAAGAGCTTTGTATTTTCAATGTTTTTTGCTACAGGCTCTGGGAATGTCTTTTTCAGAATTTTGCCGGGTTTTCGTTGCGTCCGCGTTGCCAACGTCAATCGGCTATCAAGAGCTTCTCTCGTACTTTGTCGCATAGTTTAACGCGGTATTCTCCAACAAGAAACGTTGGGCGCTTTCATATACCTTCGCGGTAACGAAGGCGTACCCGGTAGGCTGGTTTATCGGGGAGATGGGGCACGCGATCCGTTCTGACAGACAGTTACCGCATTGGTTTGAGCCTCACCATTGGATACGTCTTGCGTGAGGAGTCGTGTACGGATCCGTACGCACGGTTCTGTGGGCAGACGGTGGCTTCGGCCTCCTCTGGCCCGATAACTGCCCTTTTTTTTGCTTTGATCAGCGAAGCAGACGAATATCGGCATCTAGATTTAATTTGGCCCATACTTTGTCAGCAGTCAAAACAGGAGTATTTTGATCTATGGCTAAAGCCAAACAGGCACGATCTGCCAGAGAAAGTCCATGCTGTCGGCTTTTTTCCCATAGCTGGGCTGCGATCTCTGCCTGCTCAACGGAAAAAGGGATAACCTCAAGGCCAAGTTCTTCAAGCAGACTTCGTACCGATACAGCATCCATGCCCTTCTGTTCTGTTTTTTGAGCGACTTCACACCAGTTTACTGCTCCAATGCAGGCTGTATCAATCACTGCCTGTACTGTTTCCCAGCCGGGTTCCCGATGCAGATATGCCAGCAATGCAGATGCATCAAGCACTGAACTCATGCTTTATTCTCATGCATGGCTTCTGCATGCCGTTCCGAAATCAGTTCATCTGCAAGGCTGACCTCTTTTGGTATATGAGAAAACATTTTCCATAACCTTGCTTCAACCGCTTCACGCCGCTCCAGCACGAGGCTGTCACCCTCTTTGCGTGCCACCAGGCGGTCTCCCTGAGTTAAGTGTAATGCCTTGCGAAGAGCTGCCGGAATTACAAGACGGCCTTGAGCGCCAAGCTGGACTTCATTCAATGTTGTTCGACCTGCCATATATCACGCCTCCTGTGCCATAATTTATTTTTTGTGGAACATGGAATCTGATTATGGCACAAGAATGAGATAGCATCCATTCTTGCTGGAATCCAAAATCCATACATAGACTCCCGCCAGCACCCTATTCGTTCCTAAATCACGAATTATTTTAAGGGAAAGAAGAAAGGGGTCAAGAAAGTGATACTTGACCCCTTTATTTTCTAAGGGAAGAAAAAGACAGAAAAAAGACGGACACCAAAAGACACACCAAAAGACAGGACACCCATCATCTTGGGTTAACCAGTTGATGGGTGTCCCGGCCTTTCACAATGGCAGCTATGTGGTGCTGGGTAGAATCTACAGGAAACATGACTCTGCTAGTGTCAAGACGTAGGAGCGAACTTGTTCGCGAAGAGCCTCCTACAAAGCCAATCGCGAACAAGTTCACTCCTACGGTGAGATGTTTCTTGAACGGTGATGGCAACTATGTGGTGCTGGGTAGAATCCACAGGAAACATGACTCTGCTGGTGTCAAGACGTAGGAGCGAACTTGTTTGCGAAGAGTCTCCTACGAAGCTAATCGCGAACAAGTTTACTCCTACGGTGAGGTGTTTCTTGAACGGTGATGGCAGCTATGTGGTGCTGGGTAGAATCCACAGGAAACATGACTCTGCTGGTGTCAAGACGTAGGAGCGAACTTGTTTGCGAAGAGTCTCCTACGAA
>JBEVXT010000419.1:7798-20431 GCA_040505955.1 Sedimenticola sp.
CTATGTGGTGCTGGGTAGAATCCACAGGAAACATGACTCTGCTGGTGTCAAGACGTAGGAGCGAACTTGTTTGCGAAGAGTCTCCTACGAAGCTAATCGCGAACAAGTTCACTCCTACGGGGAGGTGTTTCTTGAACGGTGATGGCAGCTATGTGGTGCTGGGTAGAATCCACAGGAAACATGACTCTGCTAGTGTCAAGACGTAGGAGCGAACTTGTTCGCGAAGAGCCTCCTACGAAGCTAATCGCGAACAAGTTCACTCCTACGGTGAGGTATTTCTTGAACAGTGATGGCAGCTATGTGGTGCAGGGTAGAATCTACAGGAAATATGACTCTGCTGGATCATGACGTAGGAGCGAACTTGTTCGCGATCAGCTCCGTAGCGTGCTCTTCGCGAACAAGTTTGCTCCTACAACAAACCGGCTTCCTGGCAAGTGTCATAAAGTAGAGCTGAGTGCGCCGAGATTGCCTATTGTAGATAAAGGCCTTTCTCTGCGTTCTCTACGCCTCCTTTGCGTTCTCCGCGTCCCGTATTTACGGTTCCGTTAGTGACTATTCAGCTGACGCCAGAGCATCCAGGTAACGCTCTGCATCCAGTGCAGCCATACAGCCGGTACCGGCGGAGGTGATGGCCTGACGGTAGACGTGATCAGTCACGTCACCGGCGGCAAAAATCCCCTCAATACTGGTCTGGGTCGCTTTACCTTCCATGCCGCCCTGAACCTTGAGGTAGCCATGCTCCATATCCAACTGATCAATGAACAGTTCGGTATTCGGTTTGTGACCGATGGCGATAAAGACACCCATCAGATCGATCTCTTTGGTTGAACAGTCCTTGACGTTTTTGATCCGTATACCGGTGACGCCGGAGTCATCACCCAGCACCTCGTCGAGGAGGCTGTCCAGTTCGAGGGTAACATTTCCCGTTTCACTCTTCTGTCTCAACTGGTCTGAGAGGATCTTCTCGGAGCGGAACTGATCACGACGATGTACGACGATCACCTCTTCGGCGATGTTGGCGAGGTAGAGCGCCTCTTCCACAGCGGTATTGCCACCACCGATAACGGCTACTTTCTGGTTGCGATAGAAGAAACCGTCACAGGTGGCGCAGGCGGAGACGCCACGCCCCTTGAATGCCTCTTCGGACTCCATACCCAAATATTGTGCTGAAGCACCGGTACAGATAATCAGTGCATCACAGGTGTACTCGGCTTGATCACCTGTTAGTCGAAAAGGACGCTCAGTGAGTTTGGCGGTATGGATATGATCGAAGATCACCTCGGTATCGAATCGTTCGGCGTGCTTGAGCATACGATCCATTAGTTCAGGCCCTTGAACCCCCTCGTTGTCACCCGGCCAGTTATCAACCTCCGTGGTGGTAGTGAGCTGGCCGCCCTGCTGCATTCCCGTGATAAGAACAGGATTCATGTTGGCGCGTGCTGCATAGACGGCGGCGGTATATCCGGCAGGGCCGGAACCGAGAATTAACAGAGGGCAATGCTTGGTTTCGCTCATGTATAATCACTCCATATATAGAACGGTTGGTTGGTGCTGTTCGACGGCATCGCTTGTCGCTCTCCCCGCTGCTTAATCACCGCACTCTATTTTGCAGGTGATGGCGCCTAACAAACCACAGGGAAGGCCTGTGGGAGATAAGCTGCTATGTGTCGAAAGTAGCCTCAGTTTCAAATAGCCCAGATATTACGTAATGTGACGCAGGGGGTAAAGCAGTCCATTCGGATGATTTCTCTGCCGAGGGTGTGGCATGATATGAAATTAGACTAACTTAGTCTTCTAACTATATAATTTAAAATCTATTTTTAATGGAGAGTTGAGTGGCTCAAGCCAGTTGGACAGAACAGAAAGCGGAAGAGCCGCACTCCCTTGCCAAGCGGCGTCTGCGCGAAGGGGCGCTGCTGCTGCTTATCGCCGTAGTGGCCTATCTAATGCTCTCGCTGCTCACCTACTCTGCAGGCGATCCGGGCTGGTCATACTCCGGGCCGAGAGCCCATGCAGTTAACGCCGGTGGGCCTGTGGGCGCGTGGTTTTCCGATGTATTCCTCAACCTCTTCGGACTTCTCGGTTATCTTTTTCCCATCATGGTGGGATGGGTGGGGTGGCTGGCACTAAAAGAGCGTAACCCAAAGAGCAGTATCAACGCCCACCTGCTGGCGCTGCGCTGGGTTGGTTTTTTTCTCACCCTGGCGGCCGGTTGCACTCTGGCCGCTATCCACTTTACCCATTTCAGCATGCCCCTGCCGGAAGAGACCGGTGCAGGCGGCATACTGGGTGAATTTCTTCAGCACTCACTGATACCGGTTCTCAACTCCGCCGGTACAACACTGCTTACCCTGGCGCTGGCGCTCTCCGGGTTCACCCTGTTTACCGGTATCTCATGGTTTACCGTCATGGACACTATCGGCGGTGCAGTGCTGGCACTCTTTAATGCTGCCAACCGCGCCTGGGCGGTGATGGTCGAGGCACGCCGCACACGAGGGATAAAAAAACAGCGAAGTGAAACTCTGATAGCGGACAAGAAGGAGAGAGCAAAGCGGGCTCCGCTAAAGATTGAGCCGGTGATGCATGAAGTGAAGGACAGTAAGCGCGTTGAAAAAGAGCGTCAGGTGCCGCTGTTTGTTCCCGATGCCGATGAGGGGGGAATGCCGCCGCTGGTACTATTGGATGAAGCCAAGCACAGCGGCAAGGGTTACTCCAATGAGGCGCTGGAGGCGATCTCCCGTAAGGTGGAACTCAAACTCAAGGATTTTGGTGTTACTGCAGAGGTGGTGGCGGCCCTTCCCGGACCTGTGGTCACCCGGTTTGAGCTGAGACTTTCGCCGGGAACCAAGGCGAGCAAAGTCACCGGTCTGTCGAAAGATCTGGCTCGGGCGCTCTCAACTGTCAGCGTCCGGGTGGTGGAGGTGATTCCGGGAAAACCGGTGATTGGTATCGAGATACCGAACGAGCACCGTGAGATGGTCTTTCTCAGTGAAGTGCTCCGCTCAGAAGCCTATGACGTTGCCAAGTCCCCACTCACTCTTGCTCTGGGCAAGGATATCTCTGGAAAGCCCTCGGTGGCGGATCTTGGCAAGATGCCTCATGCACTGGTGGCCGGCACCACCGGCTCCGGCAAGTCGGTCGCCATCAATGCCATGATCCTCAGTCTGCTCTACAAAGCCTCCCCACAGGAGGTACGGCTGATCATGGTAGATCCGAAGATGCTTGAGCTTTCGGTCTACGAAGGGATTCCCCACTTGCTGGCCCCGGTGGTGACCGACATGAAGGAGGCGGCCAATGCGCTGCGCTGGTGCGTCGGCGAGATGGAGCGCCGCTATCGCCTGATGTCGGCGCTGGGAGTGCGCAATATTGCAGGCTACAATAAAAAGGTCACAGAAGCGCATAAGAAGGGAGAGCCCATAGCCGACCCACTGTTCCAGCTTGATCCTCTGGCCGAGGATCAGGAGGTGCCATACCTCACTTCACTCCCCAATATTGTCGTGGTGATTGATGAGCTGGCGGATATGATGATGGTGGTGGGTAAGAAGGTGGAGGAGCTGATTGCCCGTCTGGCACAGAAGGCGCGTGCTTCGGGCATCCACCTGCTGTTGGCCACCCAGCGCCCCTCTGTGGATGTCATCACGGGCCTGATCAAGGCCAATATTCCCACCCGTATCGCCTTCCAGGTCTCATCGCGTATCGACTCGCGCACAATCCTTGATCAGATGGGGGCGGAACATCTGTTGGGTAATGGCGATATGCTCTATCTTCCCCCCGGTGGGAATATTCCACAACGGATACACGGCGCTTTTGTTGACGATAACGAAGTGCACCGGGTGGTGGATTACCTGAAACAGACCGGTCAGCCAGACTACATTAATGCGGTGTTGCAGGAACCTGTGGAGATGATTCCCGGTCTATCGGGAGAGAGTGCCGACGTGGAGGATGCCGATCCGCTCTATGATGAGGCGGTGCAGATTGTTATCGATAGTCGGCGCGCATCCATCTCCAACGTACAGCGCCGGCTTAAGATTGGCTATAATAGGGCGGCACGTCTGATCGAGGAGATGGAGCGAACCGGTATCGTCTCAGCTGCCCAGAGTAACGGCAATCGTGAGGTGTTGGCACCTCCTTCCCCCGAGGGTTGAACTTGAAAACGAAAACACCTGTTTCTATCCGACTGTCGGCAGTTGCGGCAGCGTTACTTCTGCCGCTTTATGCTGCGGCGGAGAACGGCATCGAACAGATGAACCGCTTCCTCACCGATGTGACTACCTTCCAGGCCGGTTTTGAACAGACCGTACTGAGCAGCGATAAGCAGCAGGCGATTCGCTCCCAAGGCAGTTTCTACCTGCAGCAACCGGGGAAATTCCGCTGGGACTATACCGAGCCGGAAGTGCAGCAGATCATTGCCGACGGCAGACAGGTGTGGCTGATCGACCCTGAGCTGGAGCAGGTGAGCGTACGATCCCAACAGAGTGCACTGAAAGGGACGCCCGCCATGTTGCTGATCAGCGGTGAGCCGGTAGATAACCATTTTGAGGCTATCGATATTGGTGAGAGCCAGGGATTTGAATGGGTAGAACTGATTCCCAAGGATGAGGAGAGCCAATTCACCCGAATTCTTCTCGCTTTCTCCAACAATCAGATGCAACGCATGGAGATGGCGGACAAGTTCGGCCAGGTCACTCGCTTCCAATTCTTTGATATCAAGCATAATCCCCAGTTTAAGCAGAGTTTCTTTGTCTACCGGCCGCCACTCTTCTACGACCAATACAACCAGTAGCCGTGGCAACCCAGGATCTTTTTGACGACAGTGACGGGGGACTTACACGTCCCCTGGCTGACCGTATGCGTCCACGAAACCTCGACGAGTTTATGGGCCAGTCCCATATTGTTGCTGAGGGTAAGCCGCTGCGAATGGCGATTGAGTCGGATCGTCTTCACTCAATGATCTTCTGGGGCCCTCCCGGTACCGGTAAAACCACGCTGGCGCGCCTCATTGCCGGGCACTCAGGTGCCCAATTCATCACCCTCTCTGCGGTTCTCGCGGGGGTAAAGGATATACGGGCTGCGGTAGAGCAGGCCCGCCGGACCAAGCAGGCGGATGGCAGATCAACGGTTCTCTTTATCGATGAGGTGCATCGCTTCAACAAATCACAGCAGGACGCTTTTCTCCCTCACGTCGAAGACGGTACCGTGGTATTTATCGGCGCCACTACGGAGAACCCCTCGTTTGAGCTCAATAATGCACTGCTCTCCCGTGCCAGAACCTATGTGCTGAAAAGCCTGGGAAGTGATGAGCTGGAGAGCATTATCGAACGGGCACTTAACGACAGTGAACGCGGTCTGGTCGGAAGAGAGCTGAGTGGCGCATCGCGGCGATTGATTGCAGAGGCCTCTGATGGCGATGCCCGTCGCGGACTTAACCTGCTGGAGATTGCCGCTGACCTCTCGGCGGAGAAGGAGATCTCCACTGCGGCGGTGAAGGAGGTGGTCTCAGGTAACCTGCGCCGCTTCGACAAGGGTGGGGAGGCCTTCTACGACCAGATATCGGCACTGCATAAGTCGATCAGAGGCTCAGCGCCTGATGCTGCCCTTTACTGGTTCTGCCGTATGGTTGATGGTGGTTGTGATCCGCTCTATATTGCTCGGCGGGTGGTACGTATGGCCTCCGAGGATATCGGCAATGCTGACCCCAGGGGATTGGCTCTGGCGCTCAGCGCCTGGGAAACACAGGAGCGTCTGGGCAGCCCCGAAGGGGAGCTGGCTATAGCTCAGGCGGTGCTCTATCTCGCCTGTGCCCCCAAGAGCAACGCCGTCTACACCGCCTTCAAAGCTGCAATGAAGGACGTACGAGCATCCGGCAGCCATGATGTCCCGATCCATCTGAGAAATGCACCGACCAAGCTGATGAAAGAGCTGGGTTACGGCCATGAGTACCGCTACGCTCATGATGAGGCGAATGCCTATGCCGCCGGGGAGCGCTATTTTCCCGATGATCTGCCCGACCGCAGATACTACCAGCCGGTGGATCGGGGGCTGGAGATAAAGATAAAAGAGAAACTGAAGCGTCTGGAAGAGCTGGATCGCAAGGCACGAAATTAGCAAAGGGGTAATGGTTTGGGACGCAGTAGAAGACAAAAACTACCAAAAGATCCGGTGCAGGTGAGCATTGAATCGCTCAGTCATGACGGCCGCGGTGTCGCCCATATTGATGGCAAAGCTGTCTTTATTCACGGTGCATTGCCGGGTGAGGAGGTGCTGTTTACCTATACCCGAAAGCAGCGCAGTTTTGACGAGGGAACCCTATCCACTGTATTGAAAGCCTCCCCGGATCGGGTTGAACCTCGCTGCGAGCATTTTGGTGTCTGCGGTGGTTGCAGTCTGCAGCATATGACGCCCGCCGCTCAGATCAGGGCCAAGCAGACTACCCTGACGGACGCTTTTCAACGTATTGGTAAAGTAGAGCCCGAAACAGTGTTGCCGCCACTGGTGACGGAGAACCCGTGGGGCTATCGCAGAAAAGCCCGTATCGGTGCGAAGTTTGTGGTTAAAAAGGGGCGGGTACTGGTCGGTTTTCGGGAACGTGGTTCAGGCTTTATTACTGACCTCAAGAAGTGCTTAGTCCTGCACCCGCAAGTGGGAGAGCTGATTACCCCTCTGGGTGATCTGATCGCCTCGTTGTCGATCAAAGAGCAGGTTCCACAGATTGAGATGTCCATGGGGGACGATTGCTGTGTACTGATATTTCGAGTGCTGGCACCGCCCGCTGCCGGTGACGGCGATAAGCTGTCAGCCTTTGGTCGTGAACATGGAGTTCATGTCTATCTTCAGGAAGGCGGGGTGGAGTCCATACACCCCATTTCCGGAGAAAATGCCGAACTCACCTATAGGCTACCCGCGTATGATGCCACCCTGAGTTTTCTACCCAACGATTTTACCCAGGTCAACAGCGAACTTAATCGCTTGATGCTCGACCGAGCCCTTGGCATGCTTGAGCTGACCAGTGAAGATCGTGTTCTTGATCTGTTTTGTGGACTGGGCAACTTCACACTTCCAATTGCAAGAAAAGCGGGAGAGGTGGTGGGTGTTGAAGGTGATGCCGGCCTGGTGACCAGAGCGCGCGAAAACGCCAAGAGCAATGGTATCAACAACAGCCGCTATTTTACCGCCAACCTTTATCAATCACTGGAGAAGGAGCCCTGGCTGCTGGAGAGATTCAATAAGGCGCTGCTCGATCCTCCGAGGTCAGGCGCCCTGGAGGTGCTGGAACACCTTCCAAAGCTGGGCATTGAGCGGATTGTCTATGTCTCATGTTATCCCGGTACGCTGGCACGTGATGCCGGTGAGCTGGTAAACCAACATGGTTTTCGATTAGTTTCGGCCGGTGTGATGGATATGTTCCCCCACACTGCCCATGTGGAATCGATCGCCCTTTTTGAAAAACGATGAGATTAGCTGATGGCAATAGAAATTGAGCGTAAATTTTTAGTCGCAAATGATGAGTGGAAACGGTCGGTGGTTTCCGAGGCAGTACTCAAGCAGGGGTATCTTGCCAACCAGGCCAACGCTTCGGTGCGTGTACGTATCGATGGTGACAAGGCCAATCTGAATATAAAAAGCATCACCATAGGGATCAAGCGGGCCGAATTCGAGTATGAAGTACCCCTTGACGATGCGGAGGAGATGCTGGCAAAAGTGGCGGAGCGGCCTTTTATCGACAAGATACGCTATAAGGTGAAGTGTGGGGAGCATATCTGGGAGCTCGATGTCTTTGCCGGTGAGAACAGCGGTCTGGTGGTGGCCGAGATTGAACTCGATAGTGAAGACGAGGCGTTTGAACTGCCCGCATGGGCAGGTGATGAAGTATCAGATGATGTGAGGTACTACAACGTTAACTTGGTGCAGCATCCGTACAGTAACTGGTGACTGCAGATTGTGCCAACAACCAGCGTACAGATTAACTTGGCTCTACAGGCGTTGACTCTGCTTAAAAACAGCCAACCCATTGCCCGTTACACGGTATCCACCGCACTCAATGGTTCAGGGGAGAAAACAGGGAGCGGATGTACGCCGAGAGGTTTTCATACAATACGTCTGAAAATCGGAGAGGGCGAACCTCTCAACAGAGTATTTGTCGGACGCCGCCCCACCGATGAGATCTACTCAGTTGAGCTGGCAGCCGGAAATCCACAGCGGGATTGGATACTAACCCGCATCTTGTGGCTGACCGGCAGGGAGCCGGGAATCAACAGGGGAGGGGAGTGCGATACGTTGCGCCGCTTCATCTATATTCACGGTACTCCCGATAGTGAGCCGATGGGTGTGGCAAAATCTCACGGCTGTATCAGAATGCACAACCGGGATCTTGTTGAGCTTTTTGATCAGGTGAGTGTGGGAACCCGGGTTGATATAAGAGAGTCGATTGGTTTAGTGTCCGTCGGGAAAAACAGATAAGAGTGGAACGCAGAGTAGATTGAGTGAGGGGTCGGAGTCGATTGCGTTGAATACCTCAGGAAACAGTCGCTATTTCAGCGCAATCGACTCCGACCCCAAGTAGTTTCCCTGCGTTCTCCGCGTCCTACACTCTCTTTTTACTGAACCAGGAAGCTGGTAAAAAAGAGGTCTTTTACCACCTTTTTCTTTCCCGACAGCTTAGTCATGACTTCATTCACAGCCTCATGCGCCGCTTTTCGCAATGCCTCTTTCCCCTCCGGTGTTTTCAGCTCCGAGCCTTTCTGATCACCAATCAGCAGGAGTAATTCATGGCGAAGCGCCGGGGAGTGGAGTTGTATATCGGGTAAATATGTATCATTCTTAGCCAATAACTGAACATCGCATCGCATGTACCGGGCGCCCGCCTGTAGATTGACAACAAGTGATGGAGAGAGTGAGTGGTAGACTGGCTTCTCCGGTGCAGCCTCTTCTTCTCCTTCAGCCAGAATCTGAGTTGAAAGAAGCAGCAGTGAAAGCGAGATTATTAAGGATGTTAAACGCATCATTCTCTCCAATACCTGAAAGTGTCTACCGATTATATCGGCAAAGAACCCATTTTTTTAAGGACCAAACTAAAGGAACTGCCGAAATCGTGCAATCTGGAAACAGTAAACTATGAGCCACGGCCCGGTTATGCTGGATCTGTCAGGTACCCGTCTGACGGAGGAAGAGCAGGAGATGCTGCAGCACCCGGCCGCCGGTGGGGTTATCCTGTTCTCGAGAAACTTCCAGACACCTGAACAGGTGCGCGAGCTGATTCGCCAAATTCATGATCTGAGAAATCCATCACTTTTGATCGCAGTAGACCAGGAGGGGGGGCGGGTACAACGGTTTCGGGATGGCTTTACCCGCCTGCCGGCAGCCGCCTGGTTCGGTGCTCAGCACAAAATAAACAGCAAAAAAGCAAAAGAGATCACCAGGAACCTGGGGTGGTTGATGGCGGCTGAGCTACGCTCGGTGGGCGTCGATTTCAGTTTTGCCCCAGTGCTTGACCTTGGTCGGGGAATCAGCCAGGTAATAGGTGATCGCGCATTTGCCGCATCTCCCTCTATTGTCGCAGAACTGGCTCTGGCCTGGATGGGTGGAGTGCATGAGGCTGGAATGGCTGCTGTGGGAAAACATTTTCCCGGACATGGCGGTGTTACCGAGGACTCTCATGAGGCACTGCCGGTGGACAAGCGCGCCCCGCAGGACATTATGGTAGAGGATCTGTTGCCGTTTGAAAGAATGATCGATGCAGGGCTTGAGGCGATTATGCCGGCTCATGTCGTCTATAAGAAGGTGGCGAATGAACTGGCCGGATTCTCAAGTTTCTGGCTGCAGGATGTGCTGCGAAAGAGACTCAAATTTCAGGGTGTTATCTTCAGCGACGACCTGACAATGGCTGCAGCAGGTGAGGCCGGGGAATACCCGGAGAGAGCATCCGCAGCACTTGCCGCAGGCTGTGACATGGTATTGGTATGCAACAACTCTGTGGGTGCGGGTGAAGTGCTCGAATCACTGAAGGATTACAGCAATCCCACAGCCCAGATGCGACTGATTCGCATGCATGGCAGAAAGGGACTCACCAGGGAGGGTATTCATATGGATCCGAGATGGAAATCGGCTATGGAGGCGGTGGCCGAATTTGAAAGTAGTTCTGCTCTAGAGCTTGATTTGTAGCCTGCCGAAAGAGTGGGCAATTTTCCATGTGATCTTCCAACAAAAATCCAGCATCGTTTTCATCATCAAAATAGCATGATTATGCCCATATAACATGATGTTAGAAGACTTAATCTGGCGCTTTTTTATGCCCTTCTACAAATCAGACAAAAATAATGGTTGCAAGAAGTTATAATTTGTGAGAAAAATAATCCACATCAGGGAAAAAGCTAACAAATACAATATATTATCAATAACTGATGAATGGTACTGAGGGGGTGAAGGTCCTGGTAATTTGTGGTCTTTTTCTGTCACATTGTCAGGTTTTTTGTTACGGATTGACCATAACGACTTAGCAGACGCTGGAAGCGGTGGTCAACAGTAGATAATGAGGATGTAGAAAATGAGTACCCTTAATGACTTCAGAGACCGTCAGGCAGAGATGGTGAGCATGATTAGTGATCTGAAATCGATGCTCAAACCGGAATTACTGAGCATCGGCCCCAACGCAAGAACCGCCCATACCCTGCTTTGCACTCTCGGAAAACAGTTGAAAGAGCACCTCATCGCTGAGGACAAAGGCCTTTACCCACCACTGCTGACACACGAAGACCCGAAGCTGAAATCTTTGGCATGGGGATTTATCAGTGGACAAAAACCCTTGAGAACTCAGTTTGAAAGCTACCACCGTCGTTGGTTGAAGAACTGTAACTTTAAGTTCACTCA
Source organism: Sedimenticola sp. (assembly GCA_040505955.1). Taxonomy (GTDB): domain Bacteria; phylum Pseudomonadota; class Gammaproteobacteria; order Chromatiales; family Chromatiaceae; genus Vondammii. The sequence goes on from JBEVXT010000419.1 coordinate 18,662, forward strand.
GGAGTTTCTCGATGAGACTCTGGAGGTTTTCACTGCGATAGAGACCCGTATTGAAAGAGAGCAATCGATTCTGATGCCGAAGCTTGAAGAGAGCGGCCTCTTTGCCATGGCTGGCACCTGACAGCAGCCACCACAATATTATTTAGTACAGTTGTTCCAGCGTTCTCCCCTTACGGGGGTGGGCGCTGTTTTTTTCTGCTTACCCCATCGCGGCCAACAAAACCGTAGTTGATTACTGTGGAATATGAAGGTAGGATGGATCCTGTTAATTAATTAAGACTCATTCTAATCACCTGATACCAGAATAAGGAGGTACTCAAAGTGGGTGTACTTGTCGGACGTGAAGCTCCAGATTTTACTGCTCCTGCCGTACTCGGCAGTGGCGAGATTGTCGATGCATTTAACCTCAAGGAGGCGACCAAAGGTAAACATGCTGTTATCTTTTTCTACCCCCTTGACTTCACCTTTGTCTGTCCTTCTGAGCTGATTGCATTCGATCACCGCCTGGAAGAGTTCAAAAAGCGCAATGTTGAAGTGATTGGCGTCTCTGTCGACTCCCATTTCACTCATAATGCATGGCGTAACACCCCGGTAAATGAGGGTGGCATCGGCCCGGTCGGCTACACACTGGTGGCGGATCTGACCCATGGAATCTGCAAAGGCTACGATGTTGAAACCCCTAATGGAGCTGTTGCTTTCCGTGGATCATTTCTTATCGATCCCGAAGGAAATGTTCGTCATCAGGTGGTAAATGATCTGCCTCTGGGACGTAATGTCGATGAGATGTTGCGCATGATCGATGCACTTCAGTTCACCGAAGAGCATGGTGAAGTCTGTCCCGCCGGCTGGAAAGATGGCGACAAGGGTATGAACGCCACCCCTGATGGTGTTGCAGCCTACCTTGCTGAGAATGCAGAGCAGCTATAAGCTCTCTCTAAATCAGTAAAAATTAAGCCGGTTACGATTATCGTAACCGGCTTTTTTGTGTGTCAGTCATGGCGTGACAGCACCGTGAAGCGCTCTGAATGGTGTAACATATCGACCAACAAATCAGAGAGGATATAAGATGGCTACAGTGGCGATTATTGGTGGTTCCGGCCTGGCACAACTTGATGAATTTCATATTGAGCGTCGCCAACCGGTAGACACCCCCTTTGGCGAAACCTCCGCCGCACCGGCTCAAGGTCATTTCAACGGTAGAGAGGTTATCTTCATCCCACGCCATGGTGACCCTCACACCATCCCCCCGCATAAGGTCAACTACCGCGCCAACATCTGGGCACTGAAAGCGCTTGGAGTTCAGCAGGTGATTGGTGTCGCTGCAGTCGGCGGCATCACCTCGTCGATGGGGCCTCAGGCAATCGTAGTGCCGGATCAGATAATCGACTACACCTACAGCCGCCCCCACACTTTCTTTGAAGAAAATCTGAGTGAGGTTACCCATATCGATTTTACCGAGCCCTATTGTGGGCAGTTGCGACAGCAGCTGATTACAGCCGCAGGTCGGGGCGGTGTGGATATTGTTACCAGCGGAACCTATGGAGCAACCCAAGGCCCCAGACTGGAAACAGTGATGGAGATTCACAGAATGGAACGGGACGGCTGTGATCTAGTGGGCATGACAGGCATGCCTGAGGCAGCTCTGGCGAAAGAATTGGATCTCAGTTACGCCTGTTGCGCAGTGGTGGCCAACTGGGCGGCGGGAAAAAGCGAAGGGCCCATCACCATGGATCAGATTCATGCCCATCTGGAGTCGGGTATGGAGCAGGT
>JBEVXT010000420.1:0-2191 GCA_040505955.1 Sedimenticola sp.
GCGCAAAAATATGCAACGACTAGTCGTGTAATACCGAAAAATATGCAATGGCTGTATTCAACTCCTGCGCCACATGTTATGTTATAAAATATTTTTTATATATTTTTTCAGATCTTTTTGCGGTGAGTCCAATGGTTATACAGGAGTCATGGGCTCAGGAAAACAATACAAATATATTGTAAACATGTTTTACCCATGTTTTTTTGTTTATCTCACATTCATTTTTTGTCTTAGAACAGACCCTTTAATATGTACAAATGATAATAGTTTGTGTTGTGGTCCGTTTGGACCACAGAGGCAATTTGATGCTCATCTTTTCTAACCACGGGCTATCCTGTAACAAGAACAAGCATAAGCATGCTATTCTTTACAGACTAAGTCATAAAACCGGTATCCATGACGCATTTAGTTTTGACGTACTGAGAAAAAAAATACGCTCTCGGGTCTGCTTGGACCCCGCTTTGTAGGATGAGGGTTAAGCATGGCGATATAAATTTCATAAAATGCTGTTAAATACTTGATACAATATAACAAATATGCGTAGTGCTAGTGCAATATGCAAATTTGTATCTCAAAAACTCGTTTTACTTGTACTAATACTTATAACGAAACAATTATTTATTAGCGAAATTTCCGTCACGTACAATTCCGCCAGTAACTTTCCGTCATTACTTTCGTTGCTTTGATTCTTCTTCCTAGCAATCTCTCGACCTAAAACGCTTATCTCGAGTGTCACAGCTTGCCACAAAGCGTTTATAATTTGGCGGTATCGGCTAATTTGGACAGCATAGGCAGTAAAGTATGTATCTACCCGAATGAGTTTAGGGCGTTTCCAAGATGGGAGCAGGTCTCAGATAGGGGAGATAATCCCTTCCATTTTTGTCTGTTTATACGTATTGCTGATGTAAATGAGCTGGCACGTTTTACAATTTAGCTGAATTGTGTAGTTTCAATCCTATCCCAAGATGTGTTATTTCGCACTGTTTGTCGGATATATTCTTCGAAGGGTAGCTTGCACAGCATTCCCGTTCATGTTGGCTCTATAAGGGCACAGACTTTCAATTGATTTTAACGATTTTGGTGATACGTGCCAGCGTGGACAATAGTCTTTAGACTGGTGGCCTCGGTTAATAAATGTGATAATCATTAACCGATTGTGGCGGCAGAGACATTACATCTAGGACTGGAGTGTGACTGTGGATTTTTCACTGCACTTGTGCAGAAATTCATCTGAGAATTGGTATGTATCGGCTATTTTTCGCATACATTTACCGTGTAACTTATACCAGTTTCATTTCAGGAGTATTTGTTTGTTCGTAGGTGTCATACTTTGGCGGCACTTCATAACATATGCGGAATCTTATTCAATTCGATTCCGCATTTGCTCTTCCAGGGCATACATGTAGTGTGTGTTTATGTTACCATTCCGGAATTGCTGTACATATTGAGCTTCTGTCTCTAGCACTTTGCTGGGGGGTTCAGTCGACTATGGATTCATCATGTTCAAGCCAAGGCGGCGTGTGGTGGTGTACATTAGAACTTGCTGTTAGATCATATTCTTGCATATTTGTCACAATCGTGTTGATCGCTGGTACAACGCGCTATGTATGTATAGGTGCTTACGGTTGTATATTGAGTTATGTTATGTAGGGCCCGTTTGTTTTCTTGAGTTCGTTATGCACACAATCATTGCATACCTCCACGCGCATAAGATTGTGAAGTTGGTCTGTTTCATCTCATTCAATTCAGGTGAATTTGTTCCACACATTTATTCTTGCCTAGTCTAGTGTGTACACGGCTCAGCGCCCTCTAAGCCATAATAGCCTTCTAAGCCGTTCGTTCGCTAAAAAAAAAAAAAAAAAAATGGCCTAAAGAAGCTGAATAGCTTAAGTAAGAGCGTAGGCTCATACTCGGTCTCTATAACAGTAAGTAAGTAAGTAAATAGGGTTACAGTCGTTCAGCTGCTGGTGTCGGACTCTCGTCGGGCCAGCACATCGTCTCGTGGCGGGTCCAGTTTACATTGTGGCACAATCCAACGGCCCGGATCGAGGGCAGCGACGCGGTACGTGACATGTAAAGTTACCTGTGGGGCGTATTGGTCGTGAGCACTGGGACATGTATTTCCATTTTCGTTACCCCACCCACATCATTATATTTCTTATATAATACATGGGACGTAACGAAGGCCTCC
>JBEVXT010000421.1:0-4315 GCA_040505955.1 Sedimenticola sp.
GTGCAGGTAGTGAGGAAGGAGATAAAGAACCTCCACCTCGGCGTCTATCCGCCCGATGGGCGCGTGCGGGTGGCGGTGCCGAAACATATCACGGACGACAACGTTCGCATGGCCGTGGTCTCGAAACTGAGCTGGATTAAAAAACAGCAACAGGTATTCAAGGATCAGGTGCGACAATCTGAAAGGCGATACGTCTCCGGCGAGTGCCACTATTTTTTCGGTAAACGCTGCCGCCTTGAGTTGATTGAGCTGGAAGCCAAACCTGAGATCAAACTGTTGAGGTCTGGCAAATTGAAGATGTGCGTCAGGCCGGGGGCGACTGTAGAGACCAAAGAGAAGTTGCTCAATGCATGGTACCGGGAAGAGTTGAAGAAAATCATCCCTGAGCTACTCGAAAAATGGCAGCCCGTTGTGGGCAAGCGAATCAAGGACTGGGGTATCAAAAAGATGAAAACCAAATGGGGTAGCTGCAATATTGAGCAGCGCCGTATCTGGTTGAATCTAGAGCTGGCTAAAAAGCCACCGGAGTGCCTGGAATATATTTTGGTGCATGAACTCGTTCATTTACTTGAACGTAATCACAACCACCAGTTTATAGAATGGATGGATCAGTTTCTACCTAATTGGCGAATAAGTAAGCAAACCTTAAATACCTCTCCCCTCGCAAATGAGGATTGGATTTATTAGATTCTGAAAACAGAATGATCCTGGCCGCCCACCACACACCACGCAGGTCTCGATGTCGATGTTGAATACCCGTTTCAGGCACTGCACCAGGTTATTGCCATAGATGGCAGACATGCCGGTTTACAGATAGGAGGGGCGCCCTCGCCGCGATGAACGTTGCACACTCTCTGTAAAATTCTATCGCCCCGAGGGCGGGGCTCCTACAGATGATTCTATGGCGACAGGCATTCCCTTTCATAGAGCAAAGCCAACCATGAGTGAGGCAAAGGGGTGCCTTAGAATAAGATCAGCATTCATGCTGAATAATTACTTTATTGGCAACCAAAAAATATAATAACTCACATCCATGCTTCGGCGTAAACGGTGGAAGGCGCCTGCGGCTTTTCCACCCTACGGGAGTTGTGTTATTTCGGCTTACATGTTGGCGGCGGTAACGATTTCCATCAAAAATCCTCCGCTGCTAAGACGTAGGCATAGGTTCCTTTACCCCCACCACCGCGCCGATAGACCTTGTCCGCAACCTCGTAGATCTTCTCCCGCGAAGTATCGAAGGCCTTCAGAAATCCCGCTTCGGCATTACTCATCTCGGGACAGAGCCGCTTGAGGGCGGCCGTTTCAAGATAGAAAGAGACCTCCATCGCTCGATCATATCCCCAAAACATGACACGGTTATGGCTCTCATCAAAACTGCGGCTTGGGTTCGGGAAGTGCAATTTCATTGTTGGACACCCACAGTGGCAGCCTGATCTGGTGTCATACCTTTCAAAAACTTGAACAGGTCACTGTCCGTTGAAAGCACCAGAGTGGTGTTGTTGGCGATAATGGATTTGTAGGATTGCATGGTCCGGGTGAACTCATAAAACGCAACAGACTCGGGACTCTTGTTGTAGGCGCTGGCGTAAATTTCAGTGGCCTTGGCATCGGCCACACCGCGAATCTCTTCCACTTCACGATAGGCTTCTGACTGGATCTTGTTCAGGTCGCGCACACGATTACCGCGAATCCGGGCGGCCTCGCCATTACCTTCCGACAAAAAGCGTTCTGCAATCTGCCGCCGTTCGCTGATCATTCGATCATAGATCTTCGGCCGCACGCTATCGTTGTAGTTGATACGTTTAAACCGAATATCGAGTAGCTCAATACCAAACACTTTCACCTTCTCGGCCGCTGCGGTAAAGATCTCCTCTTCGACCCCTTGGCGTCCCTTCTGGATCGGCACCAGGGTACCCATGTTCAGCTTCCGTTCCTCATCGGTCAGCAGGGAATCACGCAGTGGCACTCGATCTTTGGTGGTACGAATGATTTCGATCAGTTCATGCTTGGCGATGGCGTTACGGGTCTCGCTGCCGAGAATATCATCCAGGCGAGACTGGGCGCTGCGTTCGTCGCGCAAGCGCAAGAAATACTGAAGCGGATCGGTAATGCGCCAGCGGGCAAAGAGATCAACCGAGATATAGAGTTTGTCCTTGGTGGGCATGTCTGATGGATTGCCGTCCCACTCAAGCACGCGTTTATCGATTGGATTAACCTCCTGAATGAAGGGAACCTTGAATTTTAATCCCGCCTCCGTGACGGGGTCACCGACCGGCTTGCCGAACTGGGTGATAATCACCTGTTCAACTTCATCCACCGTATAGAGCGAACTCATCACCACGTAGGTGCCAATGGCCAACACCGCCATCATTGCGATTGATATGATCTTCATGGTTTGGCCACCTGTTGGGCGTCGAGGTTCAGCAATGGCAGGATGCCACGCATCTGATCATCAACAATGATCTTGTTGCGAATACCCGGCATGACCTCTTGCAGGGTCTCGATATAGATGCGACGACGGGTCACTTCCGGGGCTTTGTTGTATTCCGCCATCAGGGCGTTGAAACGGGCAACATCCCCTTCTGCTTCGTTGATCCGTTTGAGGCGGTAACCGTCGGCCTCACGGATGCGCTGATCCTTTTCGCCCTCGGCCAGCGGAATCACCTTGTTATAATCGCGCCGCGCTTCGTTGATCAGTTTCTCTTTCTCCTGCTGAGCCTGGTTGACCTCGTTGAACGAGGCCTGCACCGGCGCGGGCGGATTGATGTTTTTCAATTGCACCTGGTCGATGCTGATGCCCATGACGTATTTAGTCGAGAGCGCCTGCATCTTGGTCAGTGCTTCGGTTTCGATCTCTTGACGACCGATGGTAATCACCTCATCCACGGTACGATCACCTACCACTTCACGCATCACCGATTCGGACACATAGCGCAGGGTCGCACCCGGTTCACGCACCTCAAAGAGATATTTGAAGGGGTCTGATATGCGGTACTGAACCACCCACTCCACCAGTGCGGCATTGAGATCACCAGTCACCATTTCAGTTTCGCGCCTGCCATCACGGGGACTCTGGTAAGGATCGCTCGCGCCCGGAGTTGTGAATCCGAACTCCTGCTTCAATTGCCGTTTGACGGGGACGATGATCGCCGTATCAATGCCCAACGGCAGCTTGAAATGGAGTCCCGGCGGAACATCCTCCAGATATTTACCGAAACGTTGCACAACCGCGACAGAGTCGCTCGGCACTGTGTAATAGGCGGTCCATGCTCCCAAACCGACCAACATGGCAACAGCCAGGAGGATGACTCCACGGGGGCCACCCGCCGGTATCACCTGTTTGATACGATCCTGCCCCTGCCGGATCAGATCTTCAAGATCGGGCGGATTGGCGTTGGCACCACCCCCCCAGGAGTTACCCGAATCACCGTTACCTTTTTGCGATGACATTGGATTGCCTTCCTTGTTTGTGCGCGACTGAGCCCAAGCTCACTCTCTTAGTGTTACCTTCAGCGATATACCGCTTCATATCAAACGCCTTTATTCGAACCCGGCAGGCAAAATCGCCAATCGGTTACTTCTGATTCCTTGGTTCCTGCTCTCTTTCGCGGGAGCCTGTAAAAGGTGGGAACGACCACCATGGTACGGTGAATATCCGGAATCCCCAGTGAGAAGTCCAGGCGAGGTAGCGCACGAGGCGGCAAGACCAGGCTGACCAGCAGGTTCACCAGCACAACAGCCAGCGCCGAGCCACCTACTGATACCGGTGATGGTAAAAAACCAGTAATGCCAGTCACCCGGCACGAACCCGCCGAAAGGGACAAGCACGACCGAAGTCACCAGGGCGGTAAGCCACAGGATGGGGCCGAGGTAAAGGGGAAGACGGTAACGCCGAAACACCCGACCGACTCACAATTTACACGACAAACAGTAGCCGACCTTACGTTCCATACTCTGCCGTCCGTGATCGACTTAGAGCTGCAGAATCTGCAACCTGGCTGATTGTGGCTTTTGACCAAAACCAGCCGTAACTATTCGTGGTACCTCTTTATGGATTACTTTCTCTAGGAGCCTGTCCGAGAATAGGCACCGTCAGGCTCCTAGGGGTCGGTGTCGATTGCCCACATGGATTTGGGCAAGAAGCGTAAGTTGGGAGCGGAAACGTTACGCCAAGATTGTTGGTGATTATCACCTATTTACGATGCAATCGAGTAACTTCTCAATAAGTCCGTGCCATAGGGGTGCAGTAACGCCTTTTCATGACACGCTGTAAACAGATCCCTGGTCGCTCACGGCATCCTGCCTCCCGCGACAC
>JBEVXT010000422.1:0-4626 GCA_040505955.1 Sedimenticola sp.
CGAACCTTCAGGACCTGCTTGAGGAGCACCCGAACCACCGGTACCAGGGCCACCCGAACCTTCAGGACCTGCTTGAGGAGCACCAGAACCACCGGTACCAGGGCCACCCGGACCTTCAGAACCTGCTTGAGGAGCACCAGAACCACCGGTACCAGGATCACCCGGACCTTCAGGGCCTGCTTGAGGAGCACCAGGGCCGCCGGTACCAGGATCACCCGGACCATCAGAACCTGCTTGAGGGGCACCAGGACCACCGGCACCAGGGCCACCCGGACCTTCAGGACCTGCTTGAGGAGCACCAGGGCCACCCGGATCGCCGGTTCCTGGTCCGCCTGTGTTGTCGGGGCCTGCCTGTGGTGTGCCTGGGCCGGGGTTGTTTGTATTGGGGTTTTGTGTGTCCGCCATTTCTCGCTCCTTTGATCCAGCAAGGCCGTGCTCAACTCGATGAAGCGGTCTTGATGAAGATAAGAGCAGTGCCATTACACTCTGTTGGCGATGCTCTTGTGGTTTTGGAGGCGAAACAACGCCAGGCCTGACCGGTCTGACAGCAAAAAAATCCGCCTCCCTGGTACCTTCTACAAGTACTAGCGGCGGCGGATCTCTATAATTTAGGGCGGAATGCTATATTTTTTTCAGCCCGGAATAAAGTGTGTTGCAGCTCTTCTATTTCTTGTTTACTTCAGCCTCTTGAAACAGCTCCAGGTTAAGGTTGCCCATGGCGTGGAGCAGTTTATAGGCGGCCAGTGCATAGTCGGTCTCTGCCGAGACGGCGCTGCTGAGGGCGCTGATGTAGCTGGTCTCACCATTGAGTACGTCTAGAAGTGAGCGCTTGCCAAGGCGGCGCTCTTTTCTTGCCAGCACCAGGAACTCTCCGGAGATGTTGGCCTGGTTGCGAAGAAAATCTGCATTTGCCCTGGCCGTCAGCATGTTCTGCCAGCTATTGCGAACAGCCTCTGTGACGGTGAGGCGGGTGTCGTCATGACGGTTGATTGCGGCAGCGAGCTGAGAGCCGGCTGCACTGCGGGCTGCAGAGTCACCACCCCCGGCATAGAGTGGATAGGTGAGCTCAACCTTAGCAATGTACTCCTCTTTGTTGCCCTCGGCGCCAGCATCGTTATGTTTCCTTTTTGCCTCGGCAATCAACTCAAGTTTGGGGAAGAATTTGGCCTTTTTTGTCTCGATGGTGTGGCGGGCGATCTCAAGGTCATGGTTGCTGCTGCGCAGGGTCAAACTTTTATTCAAGGCGATCTCAATCGCTTCATCGACGGTCTTGGGTAACGCCCTTGCCGGGAAGGTGGGGCGTTTATAGGTCTTTAGGTCCGACATGTCAGATCTAAAGACGGTGCGGTAGCGGTTGATTGAGGTGGCGAGTGTTCCCTCGGCCCGAACCCTTGTTGAGCTGGCGCCGGCTAGTGCCGATTTGGTCTGCAGCACGTCGGTACGGAAACCGGAGCCGCGATCGACCCGCGATTGCTCCATGCCGGTTTGGTGCTTGATATTGCCTTCGGATTTACGCGCATAGGAGAGTGATTCGATGGCACGCAGCAGATTCATATAGGTGGTAACGCCATCAAGCAGCAGGTTCTGTTTGGCCATCTCAAGGGAGATTACCGATTTTTTCTCACGTATACCGGCCATCCCGGTGGTGGCGCTAGTGGCGCCGAAGTCAGCGAGAAGCTGTGTCAGCTTGAGTTCAGTGCTGCTGCGGTTCATTGTGGTATCGGCTGCGGCAGGTTTCAACTGGGCTTCTCTACCCACGTTTGCTGTCAGAGTGATCGAGGGGTACCAGGCGGCGTTTGCCTGACGGGTGCTGAAGCCAGCACTCTCAAGATCAGCCTTGGCGGCTTTTATCTTGTCGTGGTTTTCAAGAAGATTCGGAAGTAATTCACCCAAGGGCTCTGCCTGGAGAGTACCGCTTACCAGCAGTACGGAGGTGGAGAGGGCGATGGCGCTTTTTTTCAGTCCAGCGCGGATAATCGAATTTGCTTGCACGAGGTACTCCCTTTCTTCGAGGAACGTTTGACAACAGATGCTAACACAGTATGCAAACTCCTCAATACCACAGCAAGGCTATAATGTTCAAGAGAATGTTACACTAGCAGTATGATTTTTCACTTCATTATAGGCTAGTATTCAAAAATTTTTATGGCCCTGTACAATAATATTGAAGCCGGTTTTGCTGGGGGTTCAATGTTTTTTGTAGGGTCGAACTTGTTCGTGATCAGCGTCGGAGCGTGCTTATCGCGAACAAGTTCGCTCCTACAGCAGGCTACAGGGTTGTTATGCGTAGCCAATAAATTTTAATAGTTATGCAATTAAATCGACGCCCTCTCTGTATGGAGTGGTGGGAAAACAGACGGCCGTTATCCAAAGCGTGCGCCAACCATCCAGGCAGCTGCCCCTCCGCAGACAAAAAACAGCACTATCGAAACTGTGGCCTGCAGGCGGTAGCGGCGGGTCAGATCAAACTGGGGCAGGGTTGATAGCAGATAGGGCAGACGGCCTGAACCTGATCCACCGAGTAGGTGAGCAGGTTGACTATTTGTTGACTGCGCATACTCCCTCTCAACCTCCTTCTCTGCGGCTGTGCGCGCCACTTGCCACTCCGCCTGATCTATCTCTCCGTCTCTGTCGAGGTCAAAACGGTGAAGCAGGGCCGGCCTCTCTTGTTTCCACGCCCTCAGTTTTTCCCTGATCAGCTCTGTACGATCCTGCCGCTGATCCAGTTCACCACGTGTTTTGAACAGGCCGATAGCGTAGAGCGAGTCACCCGGGTAGATACGCTCTTCGGTGTAGCGATAGCGGCCGGAAAAGGATGTGCTGACGCTGAAGCGTATCTTGAGACCGAACAGGTCTGTCGGTTTGATTCGCTCTCTTGCAGGTTGCCCGGGATCCGGGTGGCGTGTGTGACCATACCAGATGCTGCGATCACCGGGTGTCACCTCCGCCCCCTCGGGATCGATCAGGCACTCCCCGGTGTCATCCGTCAGCAGAAAAAGTCCATCGCTGATGTCACTTTCGATGGTGCGCCAGTTTTTATCTCCGCGCTTCTCTATCTTGTAGTGGTACCAGCAGCAGCGACTGCCGGTAAGGGGTGCGATGATCGGGAGGCCGGGCATCGCCCGCGCCTCTCCTTCCAGTTCCACATACCCCTGCTGGGCGGAGCGGATCTTTGCCGTTGGCGCATCCTCGATAAGGCGGGCCCGGGAGAGTGAGCGGAAGGCGAAATAGAGGGCGACAATGGCGGCGGCGCACGCCATTGTGAAAAAGATCCAGAATTCATGGGTAGGCAGCTGCAGCAGCTTTTCGCTGAGGCTCATCAGTTGAAGAGTGACTTTATATCTACATCCTGCTTCTCTTCGTCGGAGAACTCCAGCAGTTCAGCTGCCTTAAAGTTGAACTTGCCGGCGATAATCACATCAGGAAACTGTTCGATGCGGACATTGTTGTTATTGACGCTTTCGTTGTAGTACTCGCGGCGGTCTGCAATGCTGTTTTCAAGGTCACTGATACGTGACTGCAGGTGCTGGAAGTTGGTGTTGGCTTTGAGCTCGGGGTAAGCCTCAGCTAAGGCAAACAGGTTGCCAAGGCCCAGGCGCAGCTGGGTTTCGGCACCACCGAGAGCACCCACATTTTCCTGCTCCCGTGCGCTTGCAACGGCGGCTCGCGCCTGCATCACCCGCTCCAGTGTCTCCTGTTCATACTGCATATACTGCTTGCAGGTCTCCACCAGCTTCGGCAGCTCATCATGGCGCTGTTTCAGCAGCACATCGATATTGGCCCAGGCTTTGGTGACGCCGTGTTTCAGATTGACCAGATTATTGTAGAGAATGATGGCGTAGAGGGTGACGGCTGCGATGATGCCGAGGATGATAAACAGGCTGATTTCCATTGGCGCTCTCCGTTAGACTGTCTGTATGTAACAGATCATTATTATAGACAGTGGGAGGGCGTGATGAACAACATTCGTGATTTTGCCGGTAAACGACCGGTGATCGGTGATGACGCCTGGGTGGATGAGAGTGCAGTGGTGATTGGAGACGTCACCATTGGCGCCAACTCATCGATCTGGCCGCTGACGGTGGTGCGGGGTGATATCCACACCATTACCATCGGTTCACGAAGCAATATTCAGGACGGCTGCGTTCTTCATGTGACTCACGGCAGTCGCTTCAACCTCGGTGGTTTTCCACTGGTGATTGGTGATGACGTCACTGTAGGTCACAAGGCGATACTCCATGGTTGCGAGGTGGGCGACTGTTGCCTTATCGGCATGGGGGCGGTGGTGATGGATGGCGCGGTGATCGAGCCCCAGGTGATTGTTGCCGCCGGCGCTCTGGTTCCCGGTGGCAAGCGGCTTGAGGGGCGCTCTCTTTGGCGTGGCTCACCGGCACGGCGGGTACGGGCACTGACCGATGAGGAGTTGGAGCACCTCGATTATGTTGCCGCCCACTACGTCAAACTGGCGCAGGAGTACCGCAGCTAAATCGGATACTCCTCATTAAATGGGGTGAACCAATCATGGTCTGGCACTAAAAAATCGGCTATATTTCACCGTCTTTCAGAATTCACAAATGGTTAAGGATTATGAACAAACCCTTCGTTACCATCCTCATGGGCTCCGAC
>JBEVXT010000423.1:0-5526 GCA_040505955.1 Sedimenticola sp.
CGCGCCACGACGCCTACCCCGCCGCCCTGCAACTGCGCCCCGGTGCCAAGCCGATCACCACCGATGTCTGCGTTCCCATCTCACGGCTGGCAGAGTGCATCGATGAGACACAGAAGGATATAGAGCGCGCCTCCATGCCCATCACCCTGCTGGGCCATGTCGGTGACGGTAATTTTCACCTGCTGCTGCTGCCCGATCCGGAAAAACCCGAGGAGGTGGAAGAGGCGGAGGAGATTAACCACCGTCTGGTGCAGCGCGCTCTGGCAATGGACGGCACCTGTACCGGCGAACACGGCATCGGCCAGGGCAAGATCGGCTTCCTTGAAGAGGAGAGTCCGGAAGGAGTGGTGCTGATGCGACAGATTAAACAGACGCTGGATCCGCAAAACATACTCAACCCCGGTAAGGTGATCCATCTATAGCGGCGGGAGGCACGGGTCTCCATCCAAAAATGAAAGAAAGACGCAGAGATCGCAAAGGGTGGCAGGGATCGCTGAGATGACCTTTTTAAAAAAAGGGCTCTGCCCTGATAAGTGTTGGCATTGTCCGTTGCGTGACCGAAAAGAACCTCACACCGATGGAGTTGAGATGTCCGCTCTTAGCCAGAAGCGGACATAAAGGGAGTTCTGATCAAGTGGCCCAATGAGTAAAGAATCATCCTACAGCAGGCTGGTCTTCAATCGTCTGAAATATTACGATTTGATTACTCATAGCCCTTTGAACCATTACGCCGCAACCTGATAATCAACTATCTTCTACTGCCTATTCCGCCTGCAGTGCCAACTGCTCCCAACCATCCAGACCACCAGACAATCCCTGCTGACCTGCCAAGCCTTCCAGTGCCTCCAAAGCCTGGGCCAGTTTCATCTTTTTCGCCAACATGTAAACCGTCACCCATGCCTTCATTGCATCATTTATCTCATCATTCTGGAGATGAATATGCCCCATATTGAACAGCGTGGCGCAGAGCCCAGCAACATCACCGATCTCCTGTTGAATGGCGAGTGAGCGCTTCAGGTAATCGAGGGCCGTTTCGTAGTCGCCTCTCGCCTTAAAGATCTGCGAGATGTTATTGAGCGTCGTGCCTTCGCCCGATTTGTCACCGATCTCCTGTTGAATGGCGAGTGAGCGCTTCAGGTAATCGAGGGCCGTTTCGTAGTCGCCTCGGGCATGAGCTGTGGCCGCCATGTTATTGAGCGTCGTGCCTTCGCCCGATTTGTGACCGATCTCCTGTTGAATGGTGAGTGAGCACTTCAGGTAATCGAGGGCCGTTTCGTAGTCGCCTCGGGCAACATAGATCAGGGAGATGTTATTGAGCGTCGTGCCTTCGCCCGATTTGCCACCGATCTCCTGTTGAATGGCGAGTGAGCGCTTCAGGTAATCGAGGGCCGTTTCGTAGTCACCACGGGCATGAGCTGTGGTCGCCATGTTATTGAGCGTCGTGCCTTCGCCCGATTTGTCACCGATCTCCTGTTGAATGGCGAGTGAGCGCCTCAGGTAATCGAGGGCCGTTTCGTAGTCGCCGGTCCTCAAATGAATTTGCCCAAAACCGTTTAATGCGTAAGCCTCCTGTTGCTTCCCACCTTGAGCCTTGGCTAACGCCAGTATTTCACCAAGGGTTTGCAGCGCAGCCTCTGCCTGCCCATCCATCCGTTGGCTTTCAAACACATCCTTCAGGGCGAGAATGCGTTTTGCCGGATCATCCAGTTTCTCCAGCAGCTCCTGTTGCAACGCAATATTGAGCTTGTGCAGGCCTGAACCGGAAAAATCGCTGCCCAACTCATGGGCAAGGCGCGCGGCCCGCTCCAGGTGACCCGACCGCTGCTCCCGCCACATTTCGACGATGTTCTCCATGCGCGTGCGTATATCAGGGCCGACCTCTCCATCAATCCAGCCTCGCGCCTGCTCGTGCATCCAGGTGATAAGCCTGTTGTTCGGGGAGGCAGATTTCACGTCCTGCAACAGATCTTTACCCCCCTCTCTCACCCCATCCTTGAACTGCTGCATGGCAAGATCCAGTTTGGCTTGGTGTCGTTCCTCCTCCGATCCCACCTCGGTCAGATAATCGAGAATTTCCACGTCACGGGCCCTGTCTCTCTCTGACGGGGCTTCAGCCGACCGCACTTCCAACTCCCGTCGCTTCGCCTCCCGCTCTGTAGGGTCGGCATACCAGCCCGAGAAGAAATCGACCAGATAGGGTAGATAGCGACGCTGTACGCGAGAATGGCTCATGGCCAACCAGATATCGAAAAAACCCTCCTTGATGCGGTAGAGGCGGGAACGCCTGTCCTCGGGATTGGGCGAAACGGTGAGATATCCGGCCTCGGTCATGCGCTTGAGCAGGGTAGAGGTCTGTTGCTGGCTCTTGCGCAGCTTTTTCGCAATGCGTACCGGGGTGCGGGGCTCTTCGCGCATCAGGGCAAGGGTCTCCAGTACCGCCCGCTCCTGTGGCGGCAGGTCCTTGATCCGGTTCTGGTAGAAGGGAGAGATGCCGTCCAGCAGCTTGTTGAACTGGGAACGCACCTCGAGCAGTTTTTCGTGACCGATAAGCTCATAGAGCATCATGGTCAGCCGTGGGTTCCCGCCGATCATGGTGTGCAAGGCACACAGGCGCGGCTTCAGTTCGTCGAAACGCTCCAACAGCTCCTGACAGCCGTCCCACTCCAGGTTTCTTTGGATCAACTCCAGGGTCTGGGTCTCGTCCAGTTCACCCACGACCTGGATGTCGAAAAAGTCGTAGAGAGGGTGCTTGACGTCATTGAGCCCTGGGAAGAACACAGGCGAAGTGGCCAGCATCAGCACATGGGGATTGTCCATGAGAAAGCTGCGCAGATGGTGGATATCCCTGGTCTGCTTGAGTTGCTCCGTGAGCATGACATCCAGATTTTCCAACAGGAGAAGCAGGGTAACGCCCCTCTCACGACAGCGCTGTTTCAGGCGGGGCAGCACGCGGTCGATGATGATTTGGTCATCCTCTTCCATATGCAGACTCTGGAACAGTTTTGCCCACCCCCCGTCCGGGTCGCTCCCCTCCATGATCTCGATGATGCCCAGCAGCAGGTCGGCAAAGGAGAGGATTCGGTTATTCTCCTCGGGGAAACGTACTGCGATATAGCTCTCTTCCAGCTCGGAATCTTGCGACACTCGGTGCTCGACCAGATTCAGCATGTGTGTTTTGCCGATCCCGCGAGGACCGATCAGCAACATGTGGTGACCGCTCTTCTTCTTTCCTCTTCTGCGCAGAATCTCCAGCAGGTCAGCCAGCAACTCGTCCCGGCCAACCTTTGTCGCCATCAGCCTGTCGGTGCTGGTGATATTGGAGCGATAGAGACCGATCGCCGCATCCTCCACGCCCATCTCATGCTGCGTCATAACCGTAGCTCCTCTTCCACCACACCTTCAGCAAACGACTGCTGAAATCCAGACCGCGCTCAGTACGCTCGACGTAAAAATCACTCTGCAAACGCAACAACAGTAGATCGAAACCGCGTTTCAGTGCCTGCCCTGAACGGGGGCTGGCCTTGCCGTTCTCCAGCTCGGCATAGTGGTTTAACAGCGCCTTCAGGCTGGTGCCGGCCTCTGTCAATGAGAGGTGATCCAGCAGCACATAGGCTGCCTCCTGCTCATCTTCAGGGTAATGCAGGCGGATACGACTGTGAAAATGCTGCAACTTGTCATGGGCCGCCTCACCCAATAGGACATGCTGATACACATGGCGAACCGTCTCAGCCTCGATACGCTGCCGCCCGTGGCGCCGCCAGTGGCGGTAGAGTTCCTGGGTCAGGAGTTGCAGGAAGAAGGGAATGGGGTTACCCAGCAGATCCTGTATTTCCTGAACGATGGCGGGATCGTAATCCATATCCCGGTCGTCCAGCATCATGGAGACGAACTCACCCACTTCGTCGGGTGTCAGCGGCGGCAGGATTTCGGTACGAAAATCATTGATGAGCTTCAATTGACCCAATTCATCCAGGGTGCCCCGGATATTGACGGAACCACCCACCAGCCAGCGGATGGAGGCATCGCCGGAGGTCTGGCGCATTTTGCGGAACACGTGCAGAAACGAGATCAGCTCACTCCGGTTACGCGCATCCATGGCGGTCAACATGTCCGGAAGCTCATCGATGATAAACAGGATCGGCTCACCGGACTTGCGCACCCTCTCCATGAACTGGATTGCCAGC
The DNA here is from genome assembly GCA_040505955.1 of Sedimenticola sp. Classification (GTDB taxonomy): domain Bacteria; phylum Pseudomonadota; class Gammaproteobacteria; order Chromatiales; family Chromatiaceae; genus Vondammii. The sequence continues at coordinate 4,185 of JBEVXT010000423.1, forward strand.
TCCTGCCACCTGGCATCCCACTCTTCAGCTTTGCGCAACTTGATCTTGAACTCGGAAAACTCCAATTCATCCACCTTTTCGAGCGCCTTCTTCAACAGGTTCCAGGAAGGAGCCAACACCCTCTTCAGGAAATCCGGTTGATGTTCATTGACCGCATCGATCAGGGAGATGAAAAAATCGGCGGGAGTCTCCAACGGCTCCACATTCATATGCACCACATGGAAGCCGTTCCGAGGCTGGTCCAGCAGACGGTACATGACACTTGTCTTACCCATGCGCCGAGGAGCAAGCAGCAGGATATTTTCTTTGCGAAGGACATCCCACAGATCCTCCACAAACTCGTCACGGAAGCAGAAATCTTCGTTTCGCGCCAAACCGCCCACCACAAAATCCACCAGCATTTGTCACACCTCCAGCCTCTAAATATATACAACTATTTGGTTGTACAACGACACTGATGGGAAATATAGCATACTCGGAAAATAATACAACCAATATGTTGTACAACATGTTCGGTGTTATTAATGCGATTCGTATCGGAGAAGGAAACGGGCGGCGCAACACTCATACAACGGGTAAAGATCCAGGAATTGGCAATTCCGCTGATGAGTCGACTCCCATGATCAGCATGCGACCGCATTGACCCGGCACCCCACGCTGCCACGCAAGGTACACAGGGCAGTCACACCCGGGGCCTAGAATTATCCATACATCATCATTCCAAACCGGCTCATGGCCAGGGGAGACAGAGATTGCCACTCGGGACAGACCACGTTTTTGTCCGCATTTAGTAGCAAGAGACCGTTCGTGACCTTTGCAAGCAGAGCCTATGTCAGCGATTGCTAACAGTCCGAGTTCTGGCCGTTAAGAGCTGTTTGGCTTGGATTTCCTTACGTCCGCTATTGCCACTAAGCCGCCCTCAGCGTTTCCAAGTGATTATCAGGTCTTTACTTTTGCGCTGGCTTGTTGTGGATTTCTATCATGGCAAGACCTCTAGAATAGTGTTCTCCCGAACCTTGTATCACGTCACTTCAAGAGGACGATGCCATTGTTTTGGAGAATTGTAGTGATGGCTACACTTTGCAGCAGAGTAGGGGATCATTTTTTCGTACACTACTCCACGATTAGTCGAATTCTCCATTGAGAGGCGCAAAAGTAAAGACCTAACCCCTTTTCGGTGTCGCCTTTTCATGATAATTCACTCGAATCTATCTAAAATATTCTCATCACCAATTTCCGGTACGGTTCTACCGGGTGCAATACAAAAAAGTGACAATATAGCCAAGAAATAGCTGGACTCGTATCTTTGTGATAGGTAACATGCAACCGCATGGCCTGGCCG
>JBEVXT010000424.1:0-5936 GCA_040505955.1 Sedimenticola sp.
ATGCGCCCGGAGATCTCCTGGTCGCTCTTACGGGCGGCGACATCGATAAAGTAACCGCGCAGAATACTCATCAGTAGGCTGAATAGGAACACAATGCCGATACCGGCCGCCAACACCCAAAGGGTCTCAATCGCACGGTTGGGTACCACCCGGTCATAGACATTCATGATAAACAGTGGTACAGCGAGGGCAAACAGGTTGACCATCAGCGTGGCCAGTGCGACCTCGCTGTAGAGACCCTTAACGCCCCCCATCGCAGACCAGAACCAGTGACCCCCAGCGTGGTGGGGGCGACCGGCAACGGCCCGGCTGAAAGTGTGCTCAAGACGAATAAAGAGGGCCGCGCCACTGTAGCGTTCTGAGAGCGCATCGAGGGGCAGGGTGGTTGTTCCGCCGCTCTCGGGTTGGATCAGTGTGGCGGTGCCGCTTTGGGTGTCGATCTCCTGCAACACGCAGGCAGTTGACTCATTCAACAATAGTACTGCCGGTAGCATCAGTGGCGTGATCTGTTTCAGTGGCTTGCGCTGTAGGCGAGCGGTGAGTCCGATGCGCTTGGCGGCCCGTATAAAGCCATCGGGATCGAGGGCGTCACCCTCAAGTGGTAGCCCCGCCATAAGTGCATCACTGCTCTTGGGCCGCTCGTAATGGCGGCTCATATGCTCCAGGCAGCCCAGCAGTGGGTCACTGAAGGTTTCACGGTTTGCGGCGATATCCCAAGAGGATTGTTCTGTGTTTGCTTCAGTGTCACTCATATATCGATGGTTAGGTTGGAGGTTGTGCAATTATGTTGGGATGGACGTAACTATTCAGTCCAACAGAAAGTAGCGTGTTCAAGAAATAATAACTACTTTAACTTACGCCCTGTTTGTCTCGGCCATAAATCAATCTATTTCTGTAGGTCCGAATTCATTCGGACGCCACTGTTAGGCGTTGCTCCTTAGCATGTGTGCTTGGTTCAGGCCCAGCCAGTGCGAATGAATTCGCACCTACAGTGCAGGGTTCCAGCTGAATAGTTACAGATGGACAAGCGGGTAACTATGTCAGTGACCCCTGCCGGGAGGCTGCTATCGACTCCGACCCCGTATCTATACCCAGCGAATAAATAACGGTCAGCCGCAACTTTACAAGGTATATGCTCTAGTAGAGTAAGCTCTCATTGTCGATTAGCTGCTGCACGTCAGTATGTCCCGAAAATGTGGTTCCACCGTCGGTAGTAAAGTAGATCTGGATAACTGCATCAGAACGCCAAGCACCCGTTTCGGGATCAGGGCCATTACCCTCATAGTCGATTCTAAGCTGAGTATAGTCTTGGGTGATGCCGCTAGTGCTGTCTACATAGGTTCTCGCCCTAGCCTCAACAAAGTTGAGAATGTTGTCAGTTGTTGGGTCAAAGTCGGGCAGGACATCCCGAATATCAATGACATCGTTTTCAGCAAAGCTGAAATCCAGAATGCGATCAGAATTCCAACCCAGAGAGCTGTTGTTAGGATCTTTTACTTCCGGCTCTCCTACGACAAAGGTGTCGGCACCACCTCCTCCCCACAAACGATCCAAACCGGCGCCACCGATCAGTATGTCGTCACCACCTTCACCCCATATCCTGTCGTCACCACCCAGGCCCATGAGCTTGTCATCGCCATCTCTACCCAACAACCTGTTGTCGGCTCCATTACCCTTGATGATGTCATCACCGGCACCACCACCTGCTCTCTCAATAATCGTACCCTCGGCAATACCTATGTTATCGGTCAGTCCACCCATAGAGGAGAAGTGGCCGGGGCGCAGGTCAATATGAGTTGGAGTCGGATCAACAGGATTCCATGCCAGGGCATCTTCACCACCGCTATCCCAGATAACCCCCACCGGTATAGGTCCGGTGTCGGTGAAGTTCAAATATTCCAGATGATCACCGGATGTGAAATCACCCATCGTATAGTTAGTTCTGGCCCCATACCCATATTTGGTGGTACCTGAGCGCGTTGTTGTATCGACACCATAGAGGAACTGCATCGCTTGGTGATCTAGCATCATGGGGGTCCAGGCATCGGTTGGCCAGTTGGCGCTACCATCCCAATTAAACACGGTGGCACTTCCGTCATCCAGATCTGGGCGGATGTATGGAGGATTTTCCCAGTCTTGGTATTGCTGCGGCTGTTGAATGCCAAGCCGATGACCGATGTTGCTGAGCAGGTCATAAAAGGCCGTGCTGGCACCTGGGGCCCACTCTTCTGCTGTCAGCAATCCGAAATATTTCTGGGAAAGCCAGAAGTCTCTCTCACCATTATTGTTGTGGATCGTTTTAACATCCCACCCCTCGATGTTATTGCCCAGCCCAAAGCTCCAGTCAGCGGTGGGACTGGTTTCGTCCAGAGTAAAGTTAAGGCCGTTGCTTTCAGTCCAGAGGGTGAGAGCGTCTGTGATCGCATCTCGTGCGGTTTGATTCAGTACTCCAATGTTGCTTCCACCGGCAGTTCCAAACTCGACCTCATTCGGGGCAAAGTTATAGGTGATTTCGTTTGATCCAAGCTTGTTGGCCCCGCCAATCCATTGCTGTGTCATGGCCTGGATATTGCTGATCAGGAAGTTATTGTGATCAAGTGTGTACATATTAAAAGGTGAATTAGGAACAGGATTGAGGTTAGTCAGTATGGCAATGTCTGAAATCTCATCCGGATTGAATAGTCCATCGTGGTCGAAATCTTCGACATAGCTAAGGCGAACATCCAAATCAAGATCCTGCCAGACGTAGAAGAACTCATTATCAGCTCCTGTTACCGTTTGGTTACTTGTAAGGTCGTTCAGCGCTAAAACTCCATCGATGTACTCACTTCCAGAGGTATCAATCACAATATCCGCCAAGGAGAGATCGACTGGGCTTAAGCCATCGACATACACAATATCTGCTCTACCAGACTCGCCGTTATCGACCTTGAACGCTGTCAGGTCGATGTAGTCGTTGGAGGTAGTATGTTGGTAGCCACTGCCGTCTGTGTAGGTTCGTTGGGCCTCAAAGTCGATAATCCAGTCTGGGTCGTTATCCAGATCTTCCGGGCGGAAGCCAAACCCATCAGCCCCCTCACCACCGATCAGAATGTCAACGCCCTGGCCACCCCAGAGGCTGTCTGCCCCATTGCCTGTGAAGGTGAATTGACTGAAATCAGGGTAGGTACCACTGTTGATCATATTCATGGCGTCAAACCGCTGGGTGCCATTCAGGCTCATCCGGTCACCGATGAGGATGTCGTCGCCATCGCCTCCCTCAAGTAGGTCACGCCCTGCCATGCCCATCAGTATTTCAGAACGGGCATCACCCTGAAGGTGGTCAGAGAGTTCTGGGCCTTCGGTGATGGTGTTGCTTCCTACCTGTAGGGGTACCAGATTGAAGTTTGCCTCATAAACCAAACTACTCTCAAATATCGATAAGACTTCTCCGTAGTTATAGCCATCTATAATAAACAGATCACCGGCAGCCACCCCCCCTTCGATAAAGCTTACCGCCATTTCACCACCCTTATTCCAGGCCATGAAGAAGCTGTCACTGAGTTGGCCCGGAGTTGTTTGTAGGGAGGCTAGTGCGTCAGCTGCCGTGGTAAAAGACCCCTGGGAGCCATAGACAATCAGGTCTGCCAAGTCGGGTTGTGCGCCCGCAGGGAGCGCTGAGCCACCCTCGTAGATGAAGGTCATATCTGTAAGCAGCGGAGTTCCGTTATCTATCCCGAACTGGCTTAAGTCAAAGAGGAAACTACCGGCATCCGGCCCGAGGCCTACGACGCGGTCGATCTCTCCCTCCAGCAGATCCTGAGGTCGGTAGATCATTACCGTCTCATCAGCTAGATTGGGACCTATTACCAGCGTGTCACTACCCAATCCGCCGGTAATGTAATCAACACCGCCGCCACTGGTGATGACGTCGTCCGTCACGCTGCCGGTGAGCACTTCATCAGCGCTCGTTCCTGTCATTAGACCGGTGAAAAAACCCATATTGAGATTTTCAAGACTCGTAAAATTCCGGCCCTCGAACAGGAGGATGTCCTCGGATGCGTCGATGGCAATTGCCCCTTCCAGTGACGCACCTGTTTGGCGTGGAACTGGGCCTACTGGTATTCCGTCCTGCGGAGGCGGAGTGATATGGTAAGTAACGCTACTGAGTCGTACCTGGCCATCCGTACCCTCCCAGGCCACGATACGCGTTGCCGATAGAGGGATATAAATCACACCGCCAGTGGTACTCGGTGCTCCAACCACCCCATCAATCGCCATGATGCCGGCTTTCAGCGCCGCGCCCGCATTGGCATATTGCCCTGTCCCAAGAACAAGCCCTTCTTCGGTGCTCAGGTTGTTTCTATCCGGATCAGTTGACCCATAAGCCCCTCCTACATCAACAAATTCAAATTCACCAGGCACACCCACATCAATCCCAAAGGCGGACATATCCAAGCCAAGCTTGCCACTAAAATCATTTGCAATGACAAGGGTATCGAGACCTGTATTGGGGGCTAGAACCACCATGGTCTTTCCATTACCAATCACCAGGCGGTCATCACCGTTGCCGCCAATGAGCATGTCGTCTCCACTGCTTGTCAGTGTATCGTTCCCATCTTGTCCGAGAATGGTCTCACTAGCCGCACTGCCTGCAAGGGTATCAGCGCCGTTGGTTCCAAAAATAAGCGCAGACTGTTCAGCGGTAGAGGGTTCATCATTATCGGTGATATAGACTGTTGCTCTGTCTGCCCCCTGAGCCAGTACAGCGCCGCCAGTGCCATCACTGCCTGCCCAGGCCAGCCGTACTTCAAAGTGTTGTAGCCCTTCATCAATGGCATCATCGATAATGGGAATCTGAAGATGTTTTACGGTTTCACCTGCTGCAAAGGTTAACCAGCCATGGGTTGGCTTATAATCGTTGTAATCACCACTCAGGCGAGCGTTCTTCTCGTAGGTGTCATAGCGCACCCAGGCCGTGCTGCTGGTATCTCCACTACGCTCTACCGTGACAAAGGCGAAGCCATCATGCTCAATGGCGCGAGAATCGCTGATGCTGAAGATGGCTTCTGATGCGATTTGAAGGGTGGCTACTGCTTCACCCATACTGAAAGGGTGAGTGCCGCCCAGTTGGTTGGTAGTCACGTAATAGGTACCTTGCTGACCGGCAGTGGCACCTGTTTGATCCCATGCGCGGAAGTTGATTGTTATAAAGTCAGAATCACTCCCTACTAGAGGTTCATAGCGTAATAGGTCACCCTCTCTTAACAGCAGTGCGCTGTTGGCTAGCGAAGGATTGTTGAAGACCTGGAAGCCGTTACCAATGTCATACATGAGGGTGCCCATCCCAGTAAATCCGGTGATAGCAACGCCCTTTGAGTGTGGTACATCTACATCAGTAATATTCAGCGCACTTTGGCCATTTGGCTGTATCAGTAAGTTGCTGACGCTACCTTGGATGGGATTAATGGTACCCCCCATATCGACTGCTGCGGTGTTAAGCACGGGGGCATCGTTGATATCATTGACAGTGAGTTCAGCGGTGACTGTGGTGCTACTGAAGGGTGAGCTACCTCCAGTGCCAATGGAGGTTATATCTACTCGTGTTCCCTGCTGACCCGCTGTGGTGCCGGTCTGATCCCAGGCATGGGCTGTCAGAGATGCCGCTTCACCATTCTCACCATCAGGGGTGTAGCGTAGACCATCTGTTTGACGAAGCAACAGTGCGGATGTCTCACTGAGGGTTGCTATATCCACAGGATTCCAGCTAGTACCATCATCAGTGCTGAACTCCATGAAACCGTTGCCTACTGCGCCAGTGATGGCCATACCCTTGACTGCGCCACTGTCTGCATCGGTGATCAGGCCAGAGATTGCCAACATATCATTGATATTGAGGGTGGCCTCTATAGCATCTTCACTGATGGGGCCAAGTCCGGTGCCTCCTGGGGGCGTTA
>JBEVXT010000425.1:0-4196 GCA_040505955.1 Sedimenticola sp.
TATCGGATTTAAGGGGTGGTTGACCTTAACTTTATTCGTTAACAGACTGTTTTTGTTAAACTTGTATTGCTACAGGTAGCGGCATTGGGGCATGACCCCGTATTCAGGATTGATGGTAGTGTAATTGGTTGGTGTGTATGCAGTTATTAGAGGATATGAACGATGACTTCGGTAGTAGGTATTGATGTAAGTAAGAAATCGATTGATGTTGCCTGGGAGGCTGGGGGAAAACTACACCATTGCCAGTTTGCGTACAGTGATGAGGGTATAGCCTCTTTGCTGGAACAAACGCCAGAGCAAAGCTTCTATGTGATGGAGGCCACGGGGATTTACCACTCCCGTTTAGCGCTGAAACTGCATGAATCCGGCCGAAGTGTAAGTGTAGTGAACCCGCTGGTGATTAAACGATTTGCTCAAATGCAGTTGTCACGGTTAAAGAGTGACAAAGCGGATGCTGACCTGATCCGGGAGCAGACCCGGTTGCTCAATCGAAAGGAGGCCCATGCTCATCATACAAAACCCAGTCGGTTTGTGAAAAACCAAATATCATCTCAACTGAAGCAGTTGAAAGAGAAGATCTGGGCGTGCGAGAGGCACCTGGAGGAGTTGGTGAAAAAGTCTTTTGCTGAGTTGTATGAGCGGTTGCTCACGATCCCCTCGATCGGGCCTAAGAGCGCAATGGAGCTAATCATTGTGACAGAGGATTTTAATCGCTTTACATACGTCAAAGCTCTGAGCGTCTATATCGGCGTGAGTCCAACAACATATCAGTCAGGTACATCAGTGCAGGGCAAAGGGGGTATAGCTAAGTTTGGGCAGGGGAGGATGCGACAGCTGCTCTATTTGTGTAGCTGGACAGCAAAGTTTTGCAATCCCGCCTGTCGGCTGCTCTACACGCGTCTGAAGGCTTTGGGTAAGCCTCAGAAAGTGATTAATATTGCCATTGCGCATAAGCTGCTCAGGCAAGCGTTTGCTGTGGCTACAAAAAAATGTGTATTTTTCTCCAGAATATGCTTGATTTCAAGCACAGTTCATTGGGAACTGACTGCGTAGCGGTAACGAGCTTATGATGTTATCGCGTATAATAGCATCCATTAGGATTGGAGCTAAGGATAAAGCAAAGGTTGTAGTAAAATCTGTATGTCGGATAGGACTTAAAGGGGGCACTGCCAGTCGCAGGCTTTATCTGTACTACCTGTTCTTGAAGCCGTACTGGGGAAAACCCAACGTACGGAATTTTAGAGAGGGCACAGGAAACGTGGGCTATGGTGGAATTAGGAACCCACTGCACAACCGAAAGGGTGCAGGCCGGAAACTCTTCACCTGTGGTTGCGCGCGTCTGGCTCTACTCGACTATACCTAGTGAAAAGATGAAGACAAACAAATGAACGAAATATTTGCAGATAGAATAACAGATGTCCCAAAGTCATTTATTAGGGAAATCTTAAAAGTAACCTTAGATTCTGATGTGATATCATTTGCTGGTGGGCTACCTAATAGAGATCTGTTTCCTGTTCAAGAACTCACTAATGCAACCAATGAAGTTTTCAATATATACGGAAATGACATTTTTCAATATAGTAACTCTGAGGGTTATCTACATTTACGAGAATATATTGCGGGCAATTATCAAAAAAATGGTCTTCAGATTTCAGCTGAAAATGTTCTCATAACAAATGGTGCACAGCAAGGACTCGATCTTCTTGGCAAGGTATTACTCAATGAAGGAGACGGGGTGGTTCTAGAAGAGCCGGGATACTTGGGCGCCATTCAGGCGTTCTCGCTATACAAAGCTAATTTTCTACCTGTTCAGGTATCTGACCAAGGAATGGACACAGACCAATTAAGGCGAGTATTTACACAAAATAGCCCGAAGTTAATTTACTCTGTTCCAAACTTTCAAAATCCATCAGGCATCACATATACAAATGAAAATAGGCTAGAAGTCTCTGAAATTATAAAAGACGAGCAAGTTTTTTTAATTGAAGATAATCCATATGGAGATTTGAGGTTTTCAGGCAATCCACAAAATTCATTCAAGCATTATTCACCAGAGAAGGTGATTTTACTTGGGTCGTTTTCTAAAATAATTATTCCTGATTTTCGTATTGGGTGGGTCGTTGCCCCTGAATCAATACTAAATAAGCTGTTAATTGCTAAACAGGCCTCAGATTTACATACATGCCATTTTACACAGTATATTATTTATCAATATTTACAAAATAATGATATTCAGGCACATATTGAAAAAGTAGCAATAAAATATAGTGAGCAATGCAAAAGTATGCTGAAAAGTATAGAAAAGCATTTTCCTACTAATGTTCAACCAACTAAGCCGGAAGGTGGCATGTTTCTTTGGGTTACTCTACCTTCAAATGTTTCGGCAATGGAACTATTTGATCTTGCAGTAAAAGAAAAAGTTGTATTCGTCCCTGGAAGTCCATTTTATATTAACAACAACGGTAAAAGCTCCTTCAGGCTGAATTTTTCTTGTACAGATAAGCAAACTACAGAAATAGGAATTAAACGGATTGGGGTTGCAATTAGAAAGTTGCTAGATCGGGTATAAAGCGGCGCGGCTGAGCTTAAACGTGTGCAGCCCATACGGCTGCGTTTCCAGCGGGTGAAAGTCCCGCCCTGGGAGTTGTCTGTTCACCCAGGTAGTAATAACCGACTCATGAAAGGGCGACCGGGCATGGGCAAGCTCGGTAGTAAAAGTACCCAGGGCCTCGCGAAAGTAGAGGTGGTCATCCTGGTGGGGCGAGCCACTCTGCAGGCCGGCCGTCCAACTGAGGATTCTAGGATAATTAGAATTGGCGGCGGACCATGGTCCGCCGCCTGTAGTCAAATCGTGAGATCAGCTTAACCTGGAGGGCGAAGACTCGCTTCGCCCTATGTCCGCCTCGGCCTGTTCATAGTCACGCGCTGGAAGCCATTACCTCCCCGCCACTATTGTGACACTCAGGCACATCCTTTCGCTCTCTTTGCTCCTGTTCCCAAGGGACCTTCGCTAAGAGGGGTTATTCTGTCCAACCCCATTATCGCTAATACGTCCCCATCCGCCAGTCTGATAGACTCCTCCCGTTTTCAGATTTCAGCCCTTATACGGTCGGTCTTTGTCATTCAAGGATAGATCCTGACTGTCTACCATAGCCCCTCTTCTCGCGGTGAGCCCCAAGAGCATCGATCTTCCTGAGTCCATCTGCATAGGAGGTGACGCCGGTAATACTGTGATTGCCACGCAGAGTACCGTGCCCTCCCCAAGCGCATATCAGTGTCCAGTCACCGAACAGATCCACTACGTGGTGGGTTCATATATGGGCTAGGACTAATATTTTCTAAATTCGGCAAGAACCCAAGTCAGTGGAATGCGGAAATATTCTTCAGCTCCAGAATAAGCTTGATTTAAAAAGTGCTCAAGTGTTTCGTCAACTTTTTTTTGAATCGTTGGAGGCAATGATAAACGTCGATAATCTGCTGATTCGGCAAGTCCTCTAAATTCGTCCCAGTAATCAGTAACACCTGACACATCAATGAAGATTTCATGACGCTCTACAGAGCACAGTCTCAATTGCATAGATAGGGTCATCTCCGAAAGACTTTTTGGTGATAGCTGAAATGGTCCAATTGAACCTTCAGGTAAGAGCATGTCTGGATTGTAGAGTCCTAACACACTACTACCCAACGAGAATAGTCGACATTCGCGTGGAGTTGTCCAAAGCTGCGCAATAAATGACCCGTTGCGGCAAAGAATGCGCGAGATTTCCGCCAAACATTTATCGAGCTTTTCGAATGTCCATATTGTTCGCAAACAAATGACTACGTCGATTGAGTGATCAGGAAGAGCAAGTGACCTCGCATCCATTGCTACTGGAAACCCTCTATGAGACCCTTGGCCAAGTACTTTCGGAGAAATATCAACTGCAAGCACGGATCTTCTAGGGGACACGAGTCTATTTGCCAGTTCTCCTCGGCCTGCCCCAAGATCTAAGATCGTTCGTACCGGTTTTTCTCGTGAATCAATTTGTGAGATTAAGTCGCATACAGATTTAACTATCATTTTTGCTGAGCTGCTAGTGACCGGTTTGTAGTTACAAGTATTGCTCAATAGTGGAAACTGATTTTGTTTCGACATTATTCGTACAGGACTGCAACAATGGATGTGATCAAAAACCAAGCTACGCCAAACCAAAGCG
>JBEVXT010000426.1:0-3642 GCA_040505955.1 Sedimenticola sp.
TTAACGTGTCGCCACCATCAACCGCACCGATTACAGGGTAGTTTTTTGTCTCTTTCGAGTTAAACCATTCCTGCATGCTCTCAATTGATCTTGGCTGGTAATCGTATAGTGCTGTTGAGTTAAGGATCGATTCGTTCAGAATTTCCAGTATTTCTCGCGAGTGATCGTTGTATTTGCAGGCAATGATTTTCATATTTCTATTTCTGAAGGCTAACTGCTGATTATAAAACTGGCACGTTTTCTGACATAACCCACCAGCACGTTCGTTGACATAAGCCGCCAAATTCCGACTTAGCGTTTTCAAAAAGTTCAGGGATATACCTCTAGGCAGGAAGGGGGAAACAGCCTCCTGCCAGTGAATAATATTCCTCAGTCATGAAGAGATTATCAGAAAAAGAGTCTGATTCAAACCAGCTACTACAGGAATTCCCCGGAAAGATAACAGGCGAAGGACAGGTGGGGATCACGCCTCCAACTGGAACTCAACCACAGGCCATGTCCGGTCTGTTGACTCGGTAACCATTATCTCCGCTTTGTGCTGACAGCAGACCTCCAGCGTACAACTATGCAATTTCCGTTATTGGCCGAATGCTGGAGTCATGCCTGGATTATCTGACACCAGTACCATCAGCCAAGCTTGATTTACTTGGTATTTTACGATCATAGAAGATGTTCTTACCACTGATACTGATGGACGTAACACAGACTCGCCTGTCTACAGAAAACCTGAGATACCATTTACATCCCTACACCTTGATACGTAGTATTCTTCCAGCACCGACTTAAAAGACCACCAGGAGTCACCGATGATTATCGACCTCGATACACTCAGCCCAAGCCAGACCTACTTCTCTATGATCCAGACACTGGTGCCCCGCCCTATCGCCTGGGTGCTGTCAGAAAACCCGGCTGGGGATTTTAATCTGGCACCCTTCTCCTACTTTTCCGCTGTCTCCAGCAACCCGCCGCTGGTGATGATATCCATCGGCAGAAAACCAAGCGGCGAGTTTAAGGATACGAAGGTCAATATTGAGGAGCGGCGCGATTTCGTGATTCACATTGTCCACAGGGAGATGCTGGAGGCGATGAACGCCTCATCAGCGACTCTGCCTTTGGGTGACTCGGAGGTTTCCCGGCTGGGGTTGGCCACCACCTCCATGGAGGGGTCACGTCTGCCTCGCCTGGTCAATTGTAAAATCGCCTATGCCTGTAGCTGTTATCAGATGGTTCAGGTAGGCCCCGATCCGCAGACGCTGGTGATCGGTAGGGTCAATACCATCTATGTGGATGATGATGTGTTGGATGTGAATGAGAAGGATCGAATCAAGGTAAATACTAAACGGCTGGATCCTCTGGGCCGACTTGGGGCCAGTGAGTATCTTTCGGCGGGGGAAGTGATTTCACTAAAACGGCCTTTGTAGGTTGCTATCTCTTCTCTTCTCTTCTCAGCTCACTCTAAACACGAAGGTAATGATTCAGCTATACCTGTATCTAGACTGCATTCCTCCGGCCCCTGCCGTGAACTCGCATTTTGTGCCTTTTTATCCTTAAACAGGCTCTGTACCAAAATCCTGAAAACCACAGTTATGGTGGACAGAGGTGTTGTAGGTGCGAACTCAATGCCATTAACTTAGGTGCAAAATTCCCCGTAAACTTCAGGCTCGTCATTCCCGCGTAGGCGGGAGTAGTGGTGCAGGGATGCACCGTTTACGGACCTAAGGATGGAATCCAGGGGGACAGCGCTCCGTAGCGCTGGATACCCGCCTGCGCGGGTATGACGGGAAAGAGGAAAGTTCGACCACTGGGTTCCAACCTATGCAGGGATGACCATGGTATTAAGCTTAAGTTAATGACATTGGGAGCGAACTTGTTCGCGATGGACTACGAAACATGCTCTTCGCGAACAGGTTCGCTCCTACGCCTGAGTTCCTGATTACCGTGCTGAATAGTTACACACGAATCGCCGCAAGCACCAGATCCCAGATCTGCTGTGCGCTCTCTTCAGCACCAAGAAAGAAGTCGGGATCGAATATCTCGGGATGTGCCTCTACATTGCGCCGCCGAATCGGCTCATTGGTCTGGTAGAGGAAGACCGAACCCAGAATCATCATGTGTACAAAAAAAGGATTCACCTTGCGAAACAGGCCATCATCAATCCCCTGTTGAATGGTGCCGGTAAGGGTGCCCAGCAATTTGCCCATATATTGAAGCGCACTCTCCGGCAGGGTATCTCCACCTGAAGCCAGCTCACGTAAAAAAATCGGGGCGGCATGATCCTTCACCTGACTGCTCACTGAGAGGGTGTGAATAAAGGCCCCTATCTTTGCCTCTGGATCTTCCGCCGCCTCTACCGCCCTGCAGACATCATCAACTGTTTTCCCCAGCACAAGGTTCAGCACGGCAGAATAGAGCGCCGCCTTGTCACCCACCTGGTAATAGAGTGTCGCTTTGTTCACCCCGGCTCTCCTGGCAATGGCATCGACCTTTGCTCCAGGATAGCCCTGCTCGGCAAAGACCTCTGCCGCAATGTTGACAATATTTTTAGCCGTAACGCCTTTCACTCTTTCCATAATCACTTCTGCAACTCTGTTATTAGTCATTTGCCGATGGAGACCATGTGATTTCAACCAAACGGTTTAACCATATGGTTGAATTATTATTCTGCCACGATATACTGCCCGGCCCTAGCAAAAAATACGCTGGAGTCTTTTATATGAAATATCTGAGCTGGGTACTGGTCGTCATCCTCTCTATTGCCGTCGCTATTTTCAGCTACAAATTTACCGTGGGTGAAGTTGTTGAGTCCGATGATGGTCGTCAGGCCCTTGCACTGAGCAAAGATGAGCGTAATGCACTGCTGCTGGAGATGCGCACCTGGCTGGCAAGTACCCAGGGTGTTCTGGCTGCAGCCATTGATAATGATATGGCACTGGTAGCTCAAATCGCCCGCATTTCGGGCATGGCTGCCGAGGCAGAGACTCCTGCATCTATTTTCCGTAAGATCCCCCTGGAGATGAAGAAGCTGGGCTTTGCAACACGCGCACGCTTTGATGATATCGCCACCCTTGCCGAGACCGGGAAGGATAGTCAGAAGGTTCTTGCCCTGTTGAGTGAAACTATGAACAACTGTATCGCTTGTCACGCCACCTACCGGTTTGTGGAAGAGAGCCCGACAAAATAGTGGTTACACGGGGGAGCGTGTTGATCTGGATTGGATGCTGCGTTCGAATTCTAACCCCCCGAGCACCCTTATATTTGAGCTAGGATAAGGCGGCACTGCGTATCGGTCGATACCATGACGCCCCCAAATTTAACCCGTTAAAGGATAATGAATCAGATGAGTGATAATAAAGAGCAAGCTTCGAGCGAAGCGAAAGACAATGAAGAGAAGCTGGAAAAACCGATCTCCATCGAGATAAAAGTGGAGACAAAAACTGCCGAAGAGAAACAGGAAGAGGATCGTCCCGGGGTCTGCTGCGGCTCTTGTTGTTAGGCATTGAGGCGTGGGGTAAGCCACCCTTCAGAAATAACCCTACTCATTTCGGAAACAGGCTCCTGGAGTAATCTAGAAGCCGGGTGTGGAGCGTGCTTGTTCGTGAAGAGCACATTTCGAGTCCATCGCGAACAAGTTCGCTCCTACAA
>JBEVXT010000426.1:3742-7109 GCA_040505955.1 Sedimenticola sp.
GGCGTCGATCTGCTGCTGATCGAGACCATCTTCGACACCCTCAACGCCAAGGCGGCAGTATTCGCCTGTGAACAGGTGTTCGAGGAGGATGGGGTGCGCCTGCCGATTGTCATCTCCGGCACCATCACCGACCAATCAGGCCGCACCCTCTCGGGCCAGACCACCGAGTCTTTCTACAATAGCCTGCGCCACGCCAAGCCGCTGGCTATCGGCCTCAACTGCGCCCTGGGACCGGATCTGTTGCGCCAGTACCTGGAGGAGATGTGCCGGGTCTCCGAGACCTATGTCTCGGTCTATCCCAATGCCGGTCTCCCCAATGAGTTTGGTGAATACGATCTGGATGCCCAGCACATGGCCGAGTATATCGCTGAGTGGGCCGACAGTGGTTTTCTCAACATCGTTGGCGGCTGCTGCGGCACCTCACCCGCCCATATCAAGGCGGTGGCCGAAGCGGTGGCTGGCAAGGCACCACGCAAGCCGCCAGAGATAGAGCCCCAGTGCCGTCTCTCCGGCCTGGAACCCCTCAACATCAGCAAAGAGTCACTGTTCGTCAATGTCGGCGAACGCGCCAATGTCACCGGCTCGGCCAAGTTCAAGCGGCTGGTTCTCAACGAGGAGTATGACGAGGCGTTGGAGATCTGCCAGAGCCAGGTAGAGAACGGTGCCCAGATCGTCGATGTCAATATGGATGAGGCGATGCTCGACGGCACCGCCGCTATGCAGCGTTTTCTCAACCTCTGCGCCGGTGAACCTGATATATCCAAGGTACCGATGATGATCGACTCCTCCAAGTGGGAGATCATCGAGGCGGGGCTAAAGTGTGTGCAAGGCAAGGCGGTGGTCAACTCCATCTCTATGAAAGAGGGGGAGGAGAACTTCATCCGCCAGGCCAGACTCTGCCGCCAGTACGGTGCCGCGATCATCGTCATGGCCTTCGATGAGCAGGGCCAGGCCGATACTCAGGCGCGTAAGGTGGAGATCTGCTCACGGGCCTATCAACTTCTCACCGAGGAGGTGGGCTTCCCACCGGAAGATATCATCTTCGATCCCAACATCTTCGCCGTTGCCACCGGTATCGAGGAGCACAACAACTACGGCATCGACTTTATCGAGGCGACCCGCAAGATCAAGGCCGCCTGCCCCCACGCCCTTATCTCCGGCGGCGTATCCAACGTCTCCTTCTCGTTCCGTGGCAACAACCCGGTGCGCGAGGCGATCCACGCCGTGTTCCTCTACCACGCTATCCAGGCCGGTATGGATATGGGCATAGTCAACGCCGCCCAGCTGGCGGTCTATGACGACCTCCCCGCCGAGCTGCGCGATGCTGTGGAGGATGTGGTACTCAATCGCGACCCCGAGGCCGGTGAGCGTCTGGTGGAGATCGCCCCTAACTACCTTGGGGATGGCAGTGCCACCGCCCAGGTGGAGGATCAGGAGTGGCGCAGTTGGCCGGTGGGAAAACGGCTGACCCACGCCATGGTAAAGGGCATCACCGAGTTCATTATCGAGGATACCGAAGAGGCGCGGCAGCAGTCGAAAAAGACCCTCGAGGTGATCGAAGGGCCACTGATGGACGGCATGAACCGCGTCGGCGACCTGTTCGGTGCTGGCAAGATGTTCCTGCCCCAGGTGGTAAAATCAGCCCGGGTAATGAAGCGGGCGGTGGCCCATCTGGAGCCCTACCTGGAAGCGGAGAAGGCAGAGAGTGGCTCCCTGACCCGTGGCAAGATCCTGCTGGCGACAGTAAAGGGTGATGTCCACGACATCGGCAAGAACATTGTCGGTGTGGTGCTGCAGTGTAACAACTACGAGGTGATAGACGCAGGCGTTATGGTGCCCGCCGATACCATCCTCAAGCGCGCCCGGGAGGAGCAGGTGGATATCATCGGCCTCTCCGGTCTTATCACCCCCTCCCTCGATGAGATGGTGCATATCGCCAAGGAGATGACCCGCCTTGGCATGACCCAACCTCTGTTGATCGGTGGTGCCACCACCTCTATCGCCCATACGGCGGTAAAGATCGAGCCCCAGATCAGCACACCGGTTGTCTATGTGCCCGACGCCTCCCGCGCCGTGGGGGTCGCCTCCAGCCTGTTGTCGGAGGTGCACCGCGACGGGTTCGCCGTCAAGACCCGCGCCGAGTATGAAAAGGTACGCGAACGTCGTGCGGCCAAGAACGAGGCACGTAACCTGATCACCATCGACGCCGCTCGCGCCAACCCGGTCGCTCTCGACTGGAGTGACTATACGCCACCCCTGCCCACCAACTATGGGGTGCAGAGCTACCGTGATATTCCTCTGGATGAGATCGTCCCCTACATCGACTGGACCTTCTTCTTCCACGCCTGGCAGCTCAAGGGGCGCTACCCGAAGATCCTCACCGATGAGACCAAGGGCGAAGAGGCACGCAAGCTGTTTGCCGATGCCGAGACCATGCTGCAACAGGTCATCGGTGAGAAGTGGCTCCAGGCCAATGCCGTTGTTGGCCTCTTCCCCGCCAACGCGGTGGACGATGATGTCGAGATATACAAAGACGCAGAGAGTAAGGAAGTACTTACTTCCTTACACTTCCTGCGTAAGCAGGGCAGGCAGCCCAGCGGTAAATACAACGACTGTCTGGCAGACTTTGTCGCAGCAAAAGAGAGCGGTAAGGCCGATGCCATCGGTGGCTTTGCCTGTACCACCGGTATCGGTATTGATGAGAAGTGTGCCGAGTTCGAGAAGGATCACGACGACTACTCCAGCCTGATGCTGAAGGCCCTGGCCGACCGTCTGGCCGAAGCGTTGGCCGAGTGGCTCCACGCCAAGGTACGCAGAGAGCAGTGGGGCTACGCCGCCGATGAGCAGTTGGAGAGTGAGCAGCTGATTGCAGAGGCCTACCAAGGCATCCGTCCCGCCATGGGCTACCCCGCCTGCCCCGATCACAGCGAAAAAGATCTGCTGTGGGAGCTGCTCAACGCCGAGAAAGAGACCGGCATCTGGCTTACCGAGTCGAAAGCGATGGTACCTACCGCCGCCGTCAGTGGCCTCTACTTCGCCCACCCCGAAGCACGCTACTTCACCGTCGGCAAGATCGCCAAGGATCAAGTCGAGGCCTATGCCGAACGTAAAGGGGTATCACTGGCAGAAGCAGAGAAGTGGCTGTCGCCCAACCTCGTTTACGAGCCGGATGCTTAGGCAAACAAGGGGACGGGGTCGGAGTCAATTGCGTCGTAAATCGCTGGTAATCACCAACAATCTCAACGCAATCGACCCCGACCCCAATGCCATTAACTGTAGGTGGAAAATTCCCCGTAAACTTCAGGCTCGTCATTCCCGCGTAGGCGGGAGTAGTGGTGCAGGGATGCACCGTTTACGGACCTAAGGA
>JBEVXT010000427.1:0-1796 GCA_040505955.1 Sedimenticola sp.
CCAAGCCGATAGACCCCAGATCTAAGAGTTTCCCACCCTGGAGCTTGAAAGCTTCAGAGAAGTTCAGAAAAACCCACTCTCTCCCGAGCAGAGAGAACACCAATATGCGTGCCCACCGGGTGTCAGGCAACAGCTCGCCGTCACCTGTCCGGCAAGTGGTTACAAAATCAGGTACGGCCTGAATTAGACCAATCGGAGCTTGAAGGGGCGCTTCAGTTGCAGTTCAACCTCCTGTGGTACCAACCATGGGCCGGTGAGGGTGCTGCGGATGAAGCCGATTGCTGCGCGAACCCCAAGTTCCAAAAACAGGCCTGCCAGCTCTTTGGAAAAGCGGGCCAGTGTATTGAGCAGGTGAGCCAAGCGCATGAGGTAGTGATACCCCTTCATTGCATCCCAATGCTTGGCAAAGGCATGTTCGTAGGAGTAGCCCTGGTGTTTTTCAACCAAAAAGCCGCTTTCGATCCCCCAGCGATACCGTGCACCGAGGTTACAGCGGGTATGCACGTTCAAGGTGTTGAGAGGCCGACTGGAAATCCAGGCATGTGTCGCCGTTTGGGTGATGATCTCCAGCGTGTCGGGATCAACCACTTCCCACTCCTCTTGGCAGACCACGACATGAATATCAATGTGTCTCTTTTCGTTGGCTCCGAAATAGTAACGTATTTGATTCACCCATCGAAACACCTGTCTTCGTTCTCCCCAGTTGTGCTTTTTCTGGTTCTTTTCCTGATAGTCAAGCAGACTGTCGTACTCCTCCCAAACGGTAGGTAAGGAGCCCTTTTTAAGCACGATCATAAAATGCCAGCTGTACTCACGACAGCGACTCATAATCGGCCCATTGGGGTAAAGGCCATCGAGTAACAGCATAATGGACAGCCGCGGAAAAGCCTTCTTGATGCGAGCGGCAAGTCGGTGAAATGCCTTCTGCTCACAATCTTGCTTGCTGCTCTGAAGATCACCCTGAGTATATTCAAGAAACTCACTCATCAGTGGAATGACCATGCCATTACGGAAGCTGAGGCTGGCTTCAAGGACATAGACAAAATATTGGTAATCTTGCTCCTCATCACTATCAGGCTCGACCTTTGGTCCCGTTTTGCGTTGCAGAAGATGCTCATCCCAAAGATGGGAGAAAGCGATCTTTTGGCTGCCATCGATGGCGATGGGATAACAGTTATTGATCAGGTAGCGGCTGAACTTTCTATTTTCGATCAAGCGACTGACCAGTTCGACATGAGCCGTTTCGATCTGATGAACGTCAATACAACACAGTAGCCGAAACAGCGTATCGGAATGGGGGATGCTGTCTAACTGCGGAAACAGCAACCGGAGATTGGATTCGAACATGGGTCGGGTGATCTCCCTGTTAGCCGCACGCCGGGAGCTGTATTGGAATACGAACACCAGGATCCCATAGAGCATGAGGAGGGTGAGTCGGTGCTTTGACTTGCGGGGGTTTCTCGGATCCGGGATCTTGCCAAGACGCTTAAGCAAGTCAGGCATCTGCTGCTGCATGCAGAGGGTCATTCCGGTGACCGCATCCCGACGTGCTGCGCTCTCCTCCTGCTTATCCATAAAAGGAGACTTTCGGTTGGAGGGTGTGGGGTTGGAATGCGGTATCAGACCCGCTTCACGCTGAAGGTGGCGCAACTGCTGTTGTTTGAGTTTTTTTTTCTCGTCCTGTCTTTGATCTCTTTATGTTCCGGGCGGTGGTTTGGCTTACTCATAGCTCAGTTCTCCCTTTGAGTTGATCAGAACACAGCAGGTGACGAAAGTCCGTCTGCAGCGATTTGGCA
>JBEVXT010000428.1:0-6982 GCA_040505955.1 Sedimenticola sp.
AATATGCGCCAATATCACATACTTTACCTTACAATCAGTTCGTATGCCGTCACAGCGTTATCAGCATCGACGTCCAATGTCGCCCCCGTCGTTGTTCTTATAACGGCCCCTGACACTTCAAACAACGTTGCCGTCGTCTGAAAGACCGGGAACAATAAATGCTAAAATAAATGCCTCAATGTCACCCAAGGGTTTATAAAACACAGAGGATGTGTGTTGAAACAAAGAAATCATGTATTTTGGGTCTTTTCGGTATATAGCATACATCACCAACAGTTGCAGTACATGTAACGACAAGGTTTTTGGTGGTGAATATAATTATATATCCACCACTAATGAAATCGCCTAGATACATTACTTTTGAACATTTAATCGTGGTTTGTTGTTTTTAGTAGTAGTAGTAGTATAACTTTATTTCCTCCAGTATTGGAGAGTATAAAACATGAAAATACAACAAGAGAATCACAATTTACAATACGAATCTACTATGAAGCGTTTTCCAAGAAAGCTATCACGAATCAAGTGTGAACCCTTAAGACTGTTTGATACTTGGTGTCAACCAGTCAATGGCTGAACAGAACATAGCATGATCTAGTTAATATATATGCTTCAGTAGACTTGCTTCATACAACGAAAGCGGTTTGGAAAACGTTCCATATTAATATCCCTATATACATTATATATAGTGGGGAAGATGGCCCACTGGTCACCAGCGTTAATGACAGATAGTCGCAAACATCAAGCTCAGGCCGAGTATATGCCAGTGATACTACGCGCGCTGTATACTATGAACCCCAAGTATGCGTGTCGGTCCGCAAAATATTTATTGATCCCTTCTTCGTTTCCACCTAGAGTGTATATAATTAGTGTTTCTGTGTCCACGTTCGCTAGAAATTGGTATAACTCTGAACCAAATTTATCTTTGAGCGAGCTCCAAAAGTTACACACTAAGTCTCTAACACGTATATCTGTACACTCTGCTATGAAATGAGCAAGTTCCTCATCAAAAATCTCCCCACACTTACAACATTCTCCGGGACAATCGGGTTCGCGAAAGTTAACCTTGATCGTACATAGCCTCGCAGCAAAGGTGCAAGCGCTTAAACTTGACGGATATTCAAGTGCCGCAAACCAAATGTTCGACGGTGTCAGTTTTGTCTGTATATTTCTGAAACGCGTAAACTGTTCGTCATTTATCATGTTCTGTATCCAGTGTCGTTCCTCTGTATCCTGTATGGCGTCTTTGTATTTGCGCTTCCAGAGCCGTTTCGAATAAAATTGACTATTATCTGCAAACGAGTGTACACTGTCGGATAAGTTATACTTCTCTAGTATTCGAAATAGGTCTGGAACAAACCCTAGTTGTACATGACAGCTGTTTGTCATATATTGGAACAGTCTGTGGGTGAACAAGTATTTTGTAATGTTCGAATTATCACAACGGCACAACGTGCCGAAGAAGTTCAGTTTCTGTGCGTCTATATGTGACTCGACTGAGCAGGTACCCAACATGCCCAATGCACAATCTGTCCGTGTGAACTTCTGGAAAGACTGCGCAACTTTGATACAGAAATGATGAACAGATTCCAGTTTGTGCATGTTCGTTGCTGAAATATCGTTCCACATGTCACACCCGAATAGTGCGCGCGGCAACACGATCGTTCGGTACAGTTTTAATGCAGTTATTGGGTTTAAGCCATCGCTGTGAAGTCCTGTATTCACCAAAGATAGGAGTGTTCCACGAGCCGACTGGGTCACTGTATTGATGTTTCCAGGGCGTGTCGAGTACTTTGATTGCATAATGCCTAAATGTTTATATTCAGTTGTTTCAGAAATTGTTGTCGAGCCGTAATTCCATGACCGTTTATGTTTCGAGTATTTTTGTCTTGATTCTCCGAAAACAATAACTGCACATTTTCCAGCATTATAGCGAAATCGCCACGTGGCACTATAGTTTCTACAGATTTCAAGCATATTGTCAAGTCCGTGTTTGCTTAACGACATCAACGTTATGTCGTCGGCTTGGGTAGGGGCACTGAACGATTTGTCACCAATGGTTAATCCAAGCCGAGAATTGTCCAGGAGCTGTAGGAGCCCGTTGACGTACACTGCGTACAAGAAAGGGGAGGTTATTCCCCCTTGCCTCGTTCCTTGCTTTACTTCTACCCACTCAGATAACACGCCTTGACACAGCACTTTGCTTCGCATGTTTCTGTACATGTCCGAAAATATTCTGAGGTCTTTACCACATATGCCAAAATCGTATAATTTACACATCAAACCGTCAATCCAGACGCAGTCGAATGCTTTTTCTGCGTCTAGGAAGCATGTAAACAACTCGCTCCCCCTCTCACGACAATAGTCAATACACTCTTGTAGAATGAAGGAGACCATTTTGCAACTTTTGTTTTTCTGGAATCCGTGTTGTAAGGGGTGCAATTTGTGGGGAAAACGTTTACACTCGAGTCTACTCAGAAGCAGTTTTTCGTATAGTTTTGATATGACCGGTGTCAGCGATATAGCCCTGTAACTATTGGGCTCTAGTAACGGTTTGCCATGGCCTTTGTGCAAAGTTATTATCAGTCCGTCTCTGAATGAATCCGGAACACGTTCCTGTATCAATAATTGTTGGAACAACTCGGTTATGCAGCTGTGAAGGCGATATCCGCCGTATTTCAAATGTTCATAAGTCACCCGGTCCAAACTGGCTGCTTTGCCGAGCGGTAAAGTCCGAATAATGTTAGACAACTCTTCTACCGTTACTTCGTACGAAATAACGGAGTTATCACTTAGTACGTCGGCATTATTAATTTGCAAAATGTTGCGAACTTTGGTTTCAACGAACTGTTTATTTTGCTCTGAAAAATTTGTGTCCACAGTAGGTGAATATAGCTTGCTGAAATAATCGCACCAGCCACTAGCAATTGCCTGTGGATCGGTCACTATGTCACTGCTGGATTCGAACCGCATTTCTTTGCCTGGATTGCCACGTTTGTTCGCTCTCTTAGAGTTTACTAATTTCCAGAATTGTTTTTGGTCTAATTCCGCCAACTTGTCAATATTTTCATATTCTTGTCGTTGGAATTCGTGCGCGAGTAAACGAAGTTTCTTTCTAAATATGCGTTTAGACTCTTTGTAATTACGGTACACTATTGATGTGGCAGCTCTTGGTCGGCCGCTATTTATCCATAGTATGCGCTCTGATTTCATTGAATTATGCAGTTCATTCAGTTCTGCAGTCCAGTAAGGTTTGACGTGAGCCTTAAATGACCGTTTTTGCAGGCACGATTCTGCAGCTGTATTTATACAGTCTACAAGTGTACTATATGATTGGTCAATGTCTTCCACGTGGAATGGTTGGCGGTCCAATAATGCGTCAAGTGTGCTGGTATAGTTATGTATATGTGTCATATTTCTCCAGTCGTACACTGCATTGTCATGGCAACACTCAGGTGGGCTGTTTGCTGCAACTTTAATCGCTAACGAGCAAACTAGTGGGAAATGTCGTGACACATTTAACGGTGCATCGTCCATGATCGTGCACGACAGAATGTCCGAAACAAGGTTTTCGTGTGCAAGTATATGGTCGATAAAACTGGGCAGACCATCGTTGTATGGGGTAAACGTGAATAATGGGCCTTTGCAAATGTCTAGATGTGTGACAACTGTCATATTGCACTGGCTGAAGGCACTAGTCAGATACAAATCGCGATCCCGATTTCCGGGTACATCAGCGTCCACGAATCGCCCATTAAAGTCACCTAGTACCAGTACACGGCCATCACACGTGTACACCGAACACATGTCGCATATTTTGTCGATGTACTCTTTATATGCTGCCAACGGGTACCTCGACGTGGGTAAGTACACTTGTATGAAATATATATTCTCCGTCGGCAGAATTAATTTTAATACCACAATCCTGTCATCGTCAGTATCGATTATTCGCACCATTTTGTCAATTCGGGTATGCCACAGGAATGCGACTCCACCCTTGCCGACGCGTCTGTTGTTTAGGCAGCACAAATCCTTGGCCGTCACAGAATATGATTTGTAACATGCGTTGAAACTGTCTAACACTGACGTATTTTCAGGCAGGAGCCAATGCTCTGATAGTCCACAGATGTCAATGTCATGCTTTCTCAGTTCAGTGTCTAGGTACGGAATGCCAGTCATTATACCGGTGGCATTCCAGGTCATAAAGTTAATATTGGTTGTATCCGCCATTGTGGTCGTTACGGGTGTTTCGACGACGATTTGTCTGTGGCCTGGTGATCCAGTGTCGGCATGTTACTCCATCTGGCCAGAAGTTCGAATCCTCGACAATGTGGCTATGCTCATCCCATATCGCGATATACGCGGATAGAGATTCTGAATTGCGACTGTTAAATAGTGTCAGTTGTGTACATTTTACGCCAAACTCTTGCAAAAATTCGTGGAAATCGTCATCTGTAGCGTCTAAGTCTATGTTTCCCACGTAATACTTTGCTAGATTATGGCGCACCACTGCACGGAATCGCGATGAACCCGCATTGACCTGTTTGTCATTTTGTTTATCACTAAGTCGGCACTCAATTGATACGACGGCAGGCGTCTCGGCGACTGGTCGTGAATCACTTTCAATCGACACTATACTGTCTGTATCATCAATTTCGATTGTATGTACATGTGCGTTAGTTCTGGTGTTATATTTAGCAGGTTTCGATTTCGGCAGGGGCGGATCACCTGGTGGGACGGAATTGGGGTTTTCACGCGTAAACTGTAGCGTATTAGGCATCTGAGCCAGACCTGGCATATTGAACATTGCAGGTTCGTGTCCATTGGCGCGTGAGCCAGCTGCTGTAGATGAAGCACCTGTGTTACTTTCAACGTTGTGTGCGGTTTTTGTAATATCTATAACTGTCGAACACATCTCATTTATCTTTTCACACAAGTCGATGGAAAGTGATCGGAAACAGTCTTCCATCTTTGACATACTCTTTGTGTTTCCTTTCTCCACGTCCTTAACTTGCCGCTTGACTGTGTCCACGGTGAGAACAGATCGGTTAATGGCACTTTCATTATCACTCATTTGCTTTTGTGTGGTCTTGACGAGAGTTTGCGTTTCAGTTTGTTTCTGTTCTATGTCTTTGACGCGAGATTTCAGCGTGGAATTGCCAGAATTAGCCATGTCGCGTAACTGTTCAATACCGTTCATGTTGTCGCGAACGCTCACGTCAATCTCGGACGTTCGTTTGGCTAGTGCGTTCCTGTTTTTCTCTAGGCCGTTGACCATAGTCGATATTTTCGCAATGCCCTCTGACAACGATTTGGAGGCGTATTCCTCATGGCTAGCAAGGTTTGGGAACAAGTTTTTGTCTATGTTTGCCTTACACTGCAACAATTCCTTTTGCACACTTTTAATATCCTTCTTCATGGAGCTTGAAATAGCGGATATATCCGATTTTATCTTCGACATGTCCGATTTTAACATGTTGACATCGGTTAGGAGGGAGACGATGGAGTTTTTAATTCCGGCGATTTCCGATTGCATTGCAACGTTCTCGGTCTGGCTCTCCGTCCGAGTGGAGTTGATAGTGTCTCTCCGCCTGGATTGATAATGTTTGATAACATCATCCACATCCGGTCGAGAGCCATTAAGAAATTGGGATAATGAGTGACAGTCAATCGCGTACTTTTCACTTATACAACTTTTATTTGTATTCTTTCGATTAATTAATGTTCCTTTTGGACCGTTATCACATTGTTTCGCTCTTTCTGCTAATTTTATGCGATACATTGCGAGTGTTTCTTCACACGAGTGTGTGGCCGTCAGTAATGTTTCTATGTACATGTCTTTGGGAAGCCCGTTCACCTCGTGATCAAGGCGAGCGACGATCACCTCGTCGTTATACGCCACTGCCGTAAACGTTTCTCCAGTTTCCGTGTGCAATCCACTTTGGGAGGATCCCGCAAGGTCAGTCATTTGATCACACGGAATGTTTACTTGTTGGCCACACTGTAGGCTCGCCATACCTGGGTCGTAAAACTGGCCAAAACCCTGGCTCACTGGTACGTTACCAGAAAACGGTACATTGTTCATGGGAGTTAGTGTGGTAAAACGACCATCGTGCGCAACGTGCGCAACGTCATCACTTTCGGTAAGTGGTCCGGGGTGTTCGGATACTGCCAGGCCAGCCATACCAGCTGTACTGTCACCAGGCGCGGATCCAGGAATATTGGGAGCCAAGGGGTGGGTCCGGACCCGGTGGACCCGGTGCTGGATCCGCGCCTGGTCACATTGAATGTTAGCTGGCTGGTCACACTGCCGACTGGCAGTACCCAATTCACCGTAAGTATAGTTTTGTTCGTAGGAGGACATAGTCCCCTGGTACCCCGTTTCATCAGGGCATCCCACATTGTCCATGGGAGGTAACTCAGGCGAGTATACGTCTTTCACGAACGTTTGATCCGTTTCCATTGTTAGATAGTATATCCGCCAATTGATAAGAGTCAACACAATGGGCGGAAATCCCCAGTCGAATGCGCCCAATCACTTAGTATGCGAATGACGTCACACGAAAAATCCCGTAATCGCCAGAGCGTGACGGATTTCCCCGCATAATGGATGTGTAGGGTGAATAATCCGCTTTCGTAAATTTTCTAAGTCTAAATGGGCCTTCGGGGCATGTTAGTTGGACAATGGAGTCATGTTGTTATTCACAAAAGTAAACACGAAAATACAGTGCAATATATCAGAATCTCGGCAATTTTGCCGTCTGTAACCTCGATATCACATATAACACACTTTGATTCACATCTTATCCACATATTGTCACAAAGTATTCCGTAGTTTTTTAATTAAATCCGGAAATCCAGAGAGAAATGAAAACACACTAATGACACTCGCGCATGCGCATACTCTCAATTCTAATCTAATCTAATATCAAATCAGCATACTAATTATTATCGATGATGCTTGAAAAATTATAATTAAAGCAGC
>JBEVXT010000429.1:0-4628 GCA_040505955.1 Sedimenticola sp.
ACACCAAATGTATCATCCTATGCTGCATATTAAAGGAGTTATAGCCGAAAACATGAAATTGTTGCCATGATTGGCGGCCATATTGGATTTTGCATGTACTAATAACTGAACAACATTATGATTAGTTTCATTGGCATCCAAAACCCCTAAAACATATATCTAGACACCAAAAGTATCATCCTGTGTTGAATATTAAGGGAGTTATAGCCGAAAACATTAAATGGCGGCCATCTTGGACGCCATCTTGGATTTCTCAAAATGCTCAAGAGGGAGTGAAGTGCACCCGGCTGATTCTGATTGTGGACACCATTGTCTAAACAAAACAATAATAAAAAAAACTATAGAGAACATTTCCCGGTTCAACCATGCCTCTGCCGGACTAAGTCGGATTACAATCGTGACTATTTCGTGACAGATTCTGCTGTATCTGATCAAAATCGTAACAATGTCCTGTGTTGACTGGACTGTGCTTGGACGGTATTCTGTGCATCGGGACGATGTCTTGAAGCCTCCGTCACACATTCACGATTTTTACTTCCGTCATTGATAGGACCATTCCCCCGATTAAAATTCAGTGTCAAAAGTCTGATCATAATCCTGTGATTCGTGGCTGGAATTTCAAACATTATATAAAAAAATGATTCAGCCACCGAGGTGGCGATTGACGAGTCGAATGAGACAGCAGACGAGTGATCTGACCAATGATTTTACATCTACATGTATCTGAGACTGAATCGTCAATTGTAACAACATAGAGCGCAAACTGCAAACCGTTCTTTGACTTTGATAGTGTATATATTGTATAATACGTCTAAGAAGCAACTATGTGCTCAGATAATTTGGTATAACGTACATATATTTCAACAGCCAACATATTCGATATTGCATTTATGGGCGTAACACGCACGTCAAAACGGTCATATACAATTTAAGTCTTGTCTGTTGTTGTTTTAGATGCTGGTAGCGAAGATCCAGGACACAGTGACTGTGATATTCGTACTGAAGAATGCACACTTCCTGCCGACAATGAAGAAAATACCACGGACTACTCAGAGAGCGTACGTACATGTATACAGGGTGGTGGAGGATCACGTGGTTTCTGCTTTTCCATAACGTTTAGTCACGTGAAGGTGAATAACTGTCGAAAAGATTTTACTATGCACATTATAGTCATTGATACCCGCATGCAAAAAAATCCGATTCTTTAAATAGTTATAAAGGTTTCAAGAATTAATTGGATTGTATTATGCATTACTGGGTGTGACGTCACAAACAGTTACTAAATAATTATTTTATTTATATTATTTTTCTTTTTAATATATGGTTTTATTGCAAATCGGCACGTCCGTGTCTATGGCAAAGTGCATGGTATACAATATAGTGCAGCAATGCAGTTATGCTTCTGCTTGGCTGAGACAACTATATAGAGAATAACTACCAGTCTGTGTGTGTTACAGGAAATATTTACCGAGACAGCGGGAAATGATTTGGTTAAAGAACGAGTTCGGAGAACGAGTTCTTCAACCAAATAATTTCCGCAGCCGAGGTAAATATTTACTGTAACTAAAACAGGCTGGTTGTTATTCTATGTATTACCTACTCACCTACTGTTATTTGTGGCAATTTCATTGGCCAAATCGTATCACATGGGCGTAGATCCGATAATCAGGTCAAGGAAATATTTGCACACTGTTCTGATATTACCCGATCAGTTTTTTTAACAATACCAATAATATCACACTGATCAACATATGCTAATTTATTCGAGGTAGGTAATAAAGATTTGTAATGCTCATGGTGATACCAAACTCATATATTACGATGCGCATGCTGACTACATGTGCCTATATATTGTAATGAGTGAGGCTATGTCAGGTGCACCTGGTATGAATAAACAGATGAAAGCGACCCTGCTTGAGGCACAGAATTTGAGACTCCAACAATGTTTATGTCTACACACTTGAATTCTTAGTAACTTGTTTAATGGTTGTAGCGTTGATAAAATATTGTGCACAACTTAACAATTAGGGGATAACTATCCTGTGTTTCGATATTTGGAGCCGTATGTGGGGGGTTTTATGGTCTGTAAATTCGTTTTACGGCGACGCGTTAGGGGAGCCGTTAAACGAATTTACAGACCATAAAAAAACCCACATATGGCGACAATTATCGAAACACAGCATAGTTATCCTCATTCTAATGCTCCCCGCTTCCCTATACGACGGAACATGTCACGAACAGTGTTTTTCTTTCAACAACAAGACCACTGTCTGAATGAAAAATCGCTCAATCATATGACAAAGTATGGGAACATACGAAGCAGGAAACAGTAGGAACATGCGTATTTTGATTATATTGAATACTATAGCAAGTGTGGTGCTTCAAACCTTGGGAAGTCGAAGCACAACGCAGATTTGTCAAATTCCGATGGGCGCCGCCATTAGAATGACGTCAGTTAGTCGTGTTGTTTTGAAACTTCATGCATAGTATGACGTCAACAAACTGATGACGTCCGTGATCTTACCATTAATTAGGTGGATACATATCTAATATGTTGCGGCAAAGCTAATAAATGGTTCATTTCTAGAAAATAGAAGTTGAAAAATAACGGTTCAGGATCCGCCATTGTTTTAGGCAATGGTGAAATCGAGGCTGGTTTTCCCGCAAAATCACAGACCTGTAAAACGGGGTTTTACGGTCTCCCGTTTTACGGTCTGTAATTTTTTTCGTTTTGTGGTCTGTGATTACTATTAACCAATTAGATGCACGCTTCCCATTTCCGGTGCATTAGAATGACCAATTTTACACGTTTGGCAAAAATTCCAGCAAAATCGGTTGAAAATTGTTTAAATGGCGGAAAAATATAAATTTCATGTGAAACATGTGATATCGGACTAAATTCTACTCATTGTCGCAAAAGGTTTATAGTGGTCACAGTGAAAAATTCACAGAAAATGAACTGAGATCTAAAATAACTGAAAAATGGGCAGATAATTCTTTAACTGAAATTCGAAAATCACTGTCTGTGTGGAAAAGTCGACTTAGAATGGATTGTGATCAAGATGGTGGACATATCGATCATCTTTTCAAATAGACAAGGTAAATACGAGTAGAATTTAGTCCGATATCACATGTTTTCAAGCGAAATTTAGTTTTTATCCGCCATTTAAACAATTTTCCACCGCTTTTGTTGATTTTTTTGCCAAACGTGTAAACTTGGGCCATTGTTAAGTAGTACAAAATATTTTATCAACGCTACAACTATTAAACAAGTTATTAAGAATTCAAGTGTGTAGACATGAACATTTCTGGCAGCTGACTGCATTTTCCGAATCATAATATCACATTTTTTCACATGAAATTTTCATTTTGTCAATTGTAAAATTTTCAACCGATTTGGTTAAGATTTTCGCCAATGGTGTAAATCTGGCTATTGTTATACTGTACGAAATATAATATCAATGGTACAAATATTATTCAAGTTATTAAGAATTCAATTGCGTTGACCTTTCTGTTGGGCCACCCGATACATGTATGTATAGAGAAACTGTGAAACTTTTCGGTGCATGAGCGCGCTGTGTGTACTGTTCATGTATTCATAGCTTCAGATAAGGATTCATAGCTTCAGATAAGGTGCGTATTTATATCAAACTGTTGGAATATCCTTTTCATTTCACCAACATATATGCCAAGTTGGACGTGGTTTAGAATCGTTTTGATGAGACGATTCCAGACCACGCCCAGCTTGCATTAAAAAAAAGAATACCAGACAGAGTTGGTGGAAATACCCACCTTCTGGTAACTAACTTATTCATATTGGGACATTTAATCAATATATTAAATACATGTTGAATAGTCACCAGGTCAGAATATCAGGACAGAATACTATTTCTGTGAGTATTGAGCTCTGATTTCGAGAATTCCCCTCATAATTGAAGGTTGCGTACATGATATTCCGACCCGTTGGCCCGGCCTTGAAGGACCGATGTTTATATGCCAGTAAACACCAATAAATAATCACTCATTGGGTATTGCACAATATAATAAAAACATGTTTACTGACAAGGCAGTGGTGCTAGTGTAGCTGCCACTCTGTGATAACATGTTTCCCCCTGTTTTTCCGTGAACATATCAACAGCATTTGAACCGTCTCAAATAGTGGCCACAAAGTATTATCTTTCTAAAGTCTGCTGAATGGCAGTGTAGATCCAGATGAGACTGCTCAATATGGTCAGTCAGTTCATCTGGATCTACACTATTAAAAGCACAAGTCATGCATTTTGAAACCATCAACTATATATACATCTTGGGGAGAATAATTACTGCTTCCTGAACGTGTATAAAGCTAGAGTCTGTGTTATGTGTAAAGAAATATGTGTTCACATCTAGAACTAGACTGGCTCCCGTCTCTGAGTTTAGTTATTATTAGTAAAATATTATACTTTTGTTTTTTCCTAATCCTGTTCAGACAACTCTAACATTGGGCACTGACTGTCTCAAACTCAGGGACTGGTATAATCTGCCAATGCCCTACATGGGATGTCTGGTCAAGAGGTGATCTGAGGTCAACTGGTCTGCAATCACAGCCGGGTTATCTAAACAACAAGCTGTGCTGGCCATTTAATTGC
>JBEVXT010000430.1:0-10962 GCA_040505955.1 Sedimenticola sp.
AATCTAGTGACACTTCGCTAATATCACCCATCATTGCGGCAATACGATCCATCGTGTTAGTAGCACCCATGCCAATAGGTGCATTGTGATCTATAGCATTGCGTTTGCTTTTGTTGGTGATGGTTAGTTGTTGTGAGTTATTTTGATCTTTTTTTTACTGGGCTTATATAAACGTCCGCCAATAACAGCTTTGTTTAAGGTATTGCTTTTTATATCCAATGTTTTTGCTGTATCACTAACTTCTTTACCCTGATCTAGTAATCCTTGTGCTTGTGTAAGTACTTCAGGGGTGAGTATGGTGGCACCTCGTGTATTACGGGGCTTATAAAAACCACTCGCACCTTGTTCCCTGTATTTTTTTACCGCGCGCTTGACGGTAATGGAGGTGATGCCAAAGGCACGATAGAGTTCAGCTTGGGTTGCATTACCGTTGACATGAAATTGACTAATGATCATGAGAAAGGTTTGATGATCATTTTCATCATGAGTGAACACCGGCATGGTTCCGCTAAAATAGGTTATCCGGCCTTCTTTTTTTTCAAAGGCTAGATTGATATTGATTTCAGTGGTTCCGCTGGGAAAGAATGGGAGTTGCGCCTGTGGCATCGTGAAGAGACCTCCTGACTGGGATGATATCTGATCTGCTGAGTCTAACAGGAATAGAATGCTGGTAAGACATTTCGGATTTTTGGTCTCAATTTAAAATCACCAGCAATTTTTGATTATTGATTAATCCTGACTTTGTTGTGATTATATCTGCCTGATTATTCTATCGTTATCCGTTTTTAGTTGCAAAACGGGTATCCCTCTAGATCAGGAGGTCTGAAGGTGAATGACAGGACACAGCTTTTTGGCTTCGTTATTATTTAATGTCGCATAAGGAGATAAAGGAATGACAATTCTGGAATTCAAATCACTTAGCAGTGAATTTTGAATATCAATAAAAAATGGATAGGTTTCTTTTGAAGAGCTGTCTTCGTTTCTGTACAGTGAAAATTGACACATCAGAATTTACGATAGGCATCAGAAAACAAACCATTTCTATCAGCTAAATCATTTAACTCATTAATAGCGGCCTTGTTCTCATTTAACCAATTACTGCGTTCCAGCTTTCGTAGCTCATCAACGAGCGCGTGCTCTAGTGTAGCCGAAAGGTTAATATTTAACTTTCGTGCCTTAGATAGCAGGTCACTGTTTAAACTAAGGTTGGTCGCTTTTTTTGTAGCTGCTTCATCAAAGGGGTGTCAAAGGGGTGTCAAAGGGGTGTAGGGTCAGGTCTAGAATAGAAGCCTGTTTATGAGAAAAGCTTCGAATCTAGACCTGACCCCCGCTTCCTGACCCCCGCTTCCTCGGACCCCCGCTTCCACTGTGAGGTCGAAGGCAGGAGTGAGGCAAGTGCCACTGCCAAGTGGTCAAGCCCAACCGGCCAGATTGGTCCAGCTTTGAGGGATGAGGGCAAATGTTTGTAGAATATGGGCAAAAGAAGGGCGTGAAGGATGGACAGGCTGATGCGAGGGTCAACAAATGTTACGTCCCACCCTATTCACACCACTCCATACCGAGCTATTTAAGGTGAGATAAACGCAGTTATCCCACGCTCAATCGGGGAGATATATTTCCTTTAAGAGCGCGGGACAATAGGGCCATTTAGCCCAAAGGATTGTGATCCCAAGGGCGTTCAGGGTTGACGGATTTACCCTCATTCAAAGTCACCATGTGACGGCGTATTTGAGCGAAGTACTTTTCGTCACAGGTGAGCGCCAACCAGTGCAACACCTCACTCAACGCAAAGGCGGCTTCATCAGACAGCTGTTCCGGGAAGAGCGTGATCTCTTCATTCATCGCAACTCCTCGATAGCCTGCTGTAGCAGCTCATCCGGCAAGTGGTTTATCCCCTTGGGCACGGCCATCTGCATGGCGGTTTTGAGGATGCGCCCGGCATGACGGGGTAACCCCCGTGATGCCTGTCGTAGCAGTTCCATACCTGAGTCCGCCAGCAGTGTGTGGCTACAGCCCGCGGATTGCAGCGCATGGTCGATCAGCGCCTTGAAACGCTCTCGCTCGATGATGGGTTCGAGGTGTACTCGGGCCTGGATACGACCGGCCAGTGCGGCATGGGGGGCTCGATCCAGGGTAATGGCCAGAGCGGGGTGGCCAACCAGCCAGACGCTCATCAGATCCCTGGAGTCGAAAGCAAAGTTGATGAACGCCGGGAAGTCGCGGAAGAAGTCGTTGGGCAGATTCTGCGCCTCATCGATGATCCACAGCGGCAGGATCTGCTTGGTGTCAACAAGCTCCATGATGCGTGCCTTGATATCCCGCCACAACTGAGCGCGTCGGTAGGCTGGCTCCACCCCCAGGGCCAGAGCCAACCCTCGGTAGAGATCCAACCGACCAAAGTCGGTTTCGGAGAGATAGATGACTTGATAGCGGTGGGGGTTCAGTTCCTGGGTTAGCTGTCGCAGTGCAGCCGTCTTACCGACACCGGCCTCACCGGTCAACAGGCCCACGCCCGGGCTGTCGAGCAGCCAGCGGAAACGCTCCTGCAGTGTGCTCAGTACACCATCATCCCACAGCTCCGGGGTCTGTTTTCCCAAGGGGGCGTGTTTCAGTCCAAAGTGTTGTTGATACATTTTACTCTTCATCCTTCTCTGTTTCGGTTCTTATCGCTTGTTTGGCATCGGTTGAAGTGGTTGGCACATCACCTATAGCGTGGTGCTGCTGGTAGGCGAGCTCTACCAGATTGGTGCCTTTGCTGTTCGGCACAGGCGCTGCCGGTGAGGCCGGTGAAGCCGGTTTATGGCGCTGACGCCGATTGTTGGCGATTACATCCAATGCTGTGGCTTCGCCCAGCGCCTTTCCCTCACCGTCCTCTACCGAGATCGCCTGTTCTGTGTGTGGATCGACTACCAGTCGAACCTGCCGCCCAACCAACTCATAGGGCACCTCGAAGCGCTGTCCTTGGTAAGCCACGGTGCCGTCTTTACGCACCTTACGGGGGAGTCGATGGTAGAAGATCTCATTCAGACGGGCCGCCCGTTGACCCAGGGTGCGGATACGAGGCAGATCCTGCTGATAGCGCTGCAGGGGTGTTTGACCCTGCATACCACTATGGGGGCGGTGGTGGTAAATCTCCTCGATCCACGCCCAGAGCCGGGCGTTGAGATCCCCCATATCATGAAGTCGGCCATGATCCAGCTCCGTGAGGAACTGATCGCGCAGGGTGCGGTGCCAACGCTCCAGCTTCCCTTTACCCTCTGGGGCATAAGGACGGCAGTAGATCAGGTGAATACCCAGCCGGGCACAAATGCCCTTCAGGCTCTTGGCACGATAGGCGGCACCGTTATCAACAACCAACTTAATCGGCAGCCCACGTTTAAGGATCGCCTGCTTGAGCACCCCTTCGATATCCAGGGCCTTCTCGCCGGTACAGAAGGCACTGTGGGTCAGCAGCCGGGAGGCATCGTCCATCAGTGAGACCAGATAGGCCTTCTGCATTCGACCGTTGACCGGCACGCTGGGGCCGTGCATCACATCGCCATACCAGATGTCACCGGCGTACTCGGCCTCATAGCTGCGATGCTCTTCGGGCTCACTGGCACCCCCGGTGGGACGGGAGAGCCCATGACGTTGCAACAGGCGGTGGACACTGGAGCGCGGCAGCGTCCCGCGTACGACTTCACCGCGCTGCTCCATCAGCAGAATCAGTTGGTCGATGGAGCGGCGCAGATTCTCCCGTTTGGCATCCACAATCGCCTGCTGAATAACGGCTGGCAGTTTGGATTGTCCGCGATCTGAACGGGGCTGGGGTGCCAGTGCGTCAATATCACCCCGCCGCCAACGGTAATACCAGGCCTCAATGGTCTTGGCGCTGATGCGGCGGCGGGTTGTCCCGGGGATGTCATAGTCCTTGCCGGACAACCCCTGGGTCAGTTGTTTGAGTTCGCCTCGCAGTAGTTGCTTCCGTGCCACCAATGGTCCGATCACGGAGTAGCGGAACAGGGCTATGGGGTGTAGCTCGTTCATGGTTTTTTCCTCGCTGACAAATGGATCAGAGAGGAGACAATATCGTGGGCAGCAATAACAGGGGCAGAGTCTGTGGGGTGGTAGATAGCCCGCTATATCAGCGTCCCAGGCCGCTTGAGAATCAACACATCATGGGACGATCACTGCTTGTTGATCGAGTACCGCCATAGCATTGGCCAGGGACATTTGGTGCAGGCAAGCTGACCAGAAAGCCTCCGGCGAGTCATGACGTCCCAGCTCAGGAAAATGCGAGCGCAGATGGAAGCTGTAGTCAGTGAACTGCTCATGCAACCGATGCCACCAACGGCTGATAGTACGGCGACCTGGCGGATGCTCACGCGCGGCCTTGCGAAAGGCAGCGCCACCGAGCACTAGCTCAAGCACCACCTGTTGAATAG
The DNA here is from genome assembly GCA_040505955.1 of Sedimenticola sp. Taxonomy (GTDB): domain Bacteria; phylum Pseudomonadota; class Gammaproteobacteria; order Chromatiales; family Chromatiaceae; genus Vondammii. Next base: position 4,425 of record JBEVXT010000430.1, read on the forward strand.
TCCATAGGTACCAACGACGTGGAGCTATACAGCTTGGTAGTCGTGAACAACTGCGCCTGCAGCCACTGCAGTAGTAACGGAGAATAGGTACCGGGTCGAGATAGACGCCATCCTTGCCCTCACGATCAGCCTTGCGTAGGTAATGGCCGTGGCTCCAAAGGTCACCCTTGCCGCAATGTGGGCAGCGTATTGGACGATATACCTCCGGGTCTTGTTTAAGCTGATTTAAGTGTTGCTTGAGAGAGTGAATTCCTGGCAGGATACGGTTCATAAGGTCGGTCTTCTCTTTGTTGTGGCTTTGTTAGCGCATACCACGATAGCAAAGGATGACCGGCCTTTCTTTTGCTACTTTTGTTGCGGGGTCTATGAGGGGATGTTTCTGGAGAGGGCCTAGGTGTGCATGGGATATTTTGGATCGTTTGGCCTATGATAGGGAGGGACGTAACAAACAAAGAGCGCCATCAAAACCCTAAATTGTGATAGTTCAGACTTGACTGACATTGAGTGTCAGATAGCACCTGAGCTTCAGATTTCGGCCAAAAGCGGAAGTTCCGGCAGGTGTTTTTTTACGCTCTCCCAAAACTTATGATCCCAAACTTAGGCGAGAAGAATACTTACGGCTGAGCAAATCAATAGTGATATATAGCGTATAAAAATGTATAACAAGGCATGAGGTCTCGTTAATATAACCGTTCTGTAGGGGATACTTCGCGCAGATGAAAATCGACATCCATACACACACGAAGAAGTGCAAGTCAGGTGATGCACCGACAAGGGAAATCGCTCCAGGAGATTTCTGCGAAGCAATTCACTCCACCGAAGTCGGGATCATTGCGATTACCAATCACAATGCCTTCGATCTCAATCAATTTACAGCGATCAAGGACATAATGCGTGATGTTACTCAAGTGTGGCCGGGTATCGAACTGGATGTCCAGGAAAACGGGGTGCGCGGACATTTGATAGTTATTGTGTCGCCCACAATGGCTGAGACGTTTTCCAGTGTCGTGTTTGACATCACCAAGGACTCGACACCGGATAACTTCATGACCACCATCGAGCAGGTTCTTGAGAAATTCGACGACTTCAAGCCTCTATACGTAGCCCACTATAAGCAGAAGACACCTAATTTATCAGATGAGGCGCTTGAAAAATTAGTGTCAGGAACCGCAAATTCTGGACGCGTGATTAAGGAGGTTACCAACTCGATCGCGGCAGGGATCTACATTTCGCATGGGCACGCGTCCATCTATGGTTCTGATGTCCACGATTGGTCAACATACGAAGAGCAGGCACGTGACCTGCCAGATCTCCGGCTTCCCGTAGAGAGTTTCGACCATTTCTGTCTGCTGCTTGAGAAGGACCCAACGACTATCAATACCATATTAGACAAGAAGGTCGCAGAGGATCTTATTCTTACACCGTTTGAGGATGCCATCCCCTTGAAGCTCAAAGTATTCAACGACATCAACGTTGTTTTTGGTCCAAAGGGAACAGGTAAATCGTGCATTCTTAAGGCTATAGCCAAACATTATAGTGACACTGGTATAGACACAAAGGTCTATGAATCTGCGAGCGACCGGCTTGATGAGCTCTTTGATACAAGGGGCCGAGACCTTACACTTAATCTCAAATCACATGACATAAGCTATTGCAAGGATGAAATTGAAGCGCTTAGGGAGGCATCCGAAGGCGGCGTCACAAGCTTAGCTAAATATGAGATCTATTTCCGCATTAAATCTACAAATAAGAACGCGAAGAAAATTAAGATAAAGGACATCGAGCCAGAAGAAGAAGGTGGTGCTAAGCGTGAATTCGCCGAGTTTAATGACGGTGTAAAAAAGACGACTGACTTCTTTGAGTTCTTGGAGGTGCATCCGTCGGTAAAGAGGGAGCTGAGCATGGAGGAAATTGAAAATGTCACTCGTATCATCTCGGATCTGCTTGAACGGATGGGTAATAGGGCGTGGAAAGGATATTCTGGATGGAAAGAGATTTGTTTGTTGAATTCAGCGATTGATAAATTTCGCACTGAGGTGGAACGAAAGACCGGATCACCAGCCAAGCCTATAACAACAGGTTTTCGCGAGTATGCTCTTAACCGCGTGAGAATCGAGGTCAATGCCGCCGAGATCATCAAGAGCATGGATACAAAGATTCAAGTGCTCAAGGAGGCTGTGGGAAGTCTTGGGACGAACAAAGGCGAGCTGGAGCTGCGAACAGAGTTCAAATTCCAGAACGGAACAATTACCGATGGGAGTCTCAATAAACTGAAGGCTGTCAATAAGGGGCCACAGAAAACGTTTGCAAAGACAGTTCACGAAATACTGAAGCATGCATACAAAGACAACCTATTTAAGCACATTGCCAATCTCAATGAGATAGATGATGTTGAGAAAATCGAGACTGTTTACGAATTGCTGCTCTTTAAGCGGTATTTTGCGCTTGATAGCTCGCCATACTCTCCATCAAGTGGAGAGGCTTCGATGGTTATGCTGCAAAAGGAACTGGAGACTGACAAGGAAGTCTACATTCTAGACGAGCCTGAGCGGAGCTTGGGTAACGAGTACATAAACGATGTGATCGTGCCTTTGATCAAGGAACGAGCACGTGCAGGGAAGAAAGTATTCATTTCGACCCATGATGCAAATATTGCAGTGCGTACACTGCCTTACAGTTCCGTTTACCGTCGCCACGGCCCAGACGGTTACGCCACCTACATCGGAAACCCCTTCTCTAATAATCTGGTGAATCCGAATGATGAACACGATGGGCTTGATTGGAAGAAAGTCAGCATGAGAACCCTTGAAGGGGGCGAAGAAGCATTTGGAGAGCGAGGAAAAATCTATGGAAACGGTTAAGGCGACGGTGGTGGAGCTTGGTGAGAAGCACTTCATTAAGATCGAGATCGGGGACGAGGATATCAATATCCCTATTTCTGAGGACAAACCGAATGAAGTGAAAAGCGCTTTTAATAAGCTGATCGCTCGAATCAAAGAGGGAGAATTTAAGATTGGGTTAGAAGATGTTGGCCAGAACCTTTTCTCCCAAGTAGCCAACGAGTACATCATGCAACTTAACCGCGAGATTCAGGAGGTTCGAGGCGAAATGAAAGGCTACGGCTTGGTGGCGGATTAATGTCGTTCTCCAAAGCTACGGATAGATACTATCCATCAATAAATATCAATAAACAGTAATAAGCAAAATAAGTCACTTCAGTGGGCGCTCACTCGCCGCCACTGGGCTCTATCGTTGATTGTTCGCTTCGGTCGCAGAAGAGAAGAGAGAACAGGGTTTTAGCCAAGAGCTGGTAGAGTGGACACTAACCAGCACAGAAGAGACATTAGCGGTATAAATTGATATAGGGCGGTTAACAGCACCTATGTATAGTCGCGAACTATGTAAAGTTGAGGGGCAGAACACCCCGTCAGCCCTTGTATCACTGCACATTGGGCCTGCAGGTTCTATACATAGTTACAGGCCCAGAAGGAACTGCATCAGGGTATCAGGAGGATGATATCTCTACAATTCCTGGCAGTACCCTATGGATAGACACTCTGCAACGGCCTCCTGAAGCGCTGAAACGCCATATAACCGGTTAAATTATGTCAAGTTCTCAAACGGGTACCATCGCTCCAGCTCAGCAAACTCAAGGTATGCCGACAAGGATGCCTGCTGAGCTATACATAGTTCGCGACTATACATAGGTACTGTTATGTATAGCTATACATAACAGCACTTAGCGGACATACAGGAGCATTAGCTGACCTTGGTATCTATCTGGACATTTGCTTACTTGCCGATTTGGGGTGACTTACTTTTTGTAATTAGAATTTATACACACTCTGATCTGGAAGTTGAGATTATCGAGACATGACCAATTAAGTCCTGTGGTTAGGCCGTTACTCACCAGTTTGCTCTAGGCTGTAAATCTAATAATAGCTTAAACTACAAATAGTTAACAACGCTCACGTGGTCTTTCCCTGAATGCGCAACGATGCCCAGCTTGACAGCGTCCGCCAGATGTTGCATATTTATATGCAAGACATGGGCAGATTGTTACGCTTGAATTATGATAATTCTGTGCCAGAATGTGATGTGCAACATTAATAATCTCTATGGGTAGGAGAAGAGCAATGTCCATGCGGGTCGTCAGGAAGGTCGTACAAATCTTGGAGAAGGCCTCGGAGACCAAGTCGCTGAACGCAGTAAAGGATACTGTTGAAGGAATCGGCGAGCGTATCAATGAGAAAATCGAAAACAAGTCATTGAAGGTGGTTTTCTCTAACGTTGACAGGAATTTTGGTTACCGACCCACCCATAACCATCCTCTATTAATTCGGTATGCAGACACGAAACACCAGTTGGTGCGGAACACAGTATATGCCTTCAGCCGTAGAGAAGATAAAGCAAAGAAGATTGAGTATCTTCATGCTCATGATTCGAATGATGCGATGCGGCGTCACATACTAGGCGGAACCAGGAGGAATATTGGCGAAGCGTACCAGGTTATTGGTGGTGATATTTATGAAACTTTCTATGAAGAGGCATATTTTGACAAAGAGTGCATTCTAGACTCATTTAGTCAATTTCAAAGTTGCCTGATTAATAATAATGACTGCACCAACCATCGGTTTTATTCTGGAACCGTGCGAGTTTTGACTGAACAACCCACAGATATAGTAGTAGACAGAACTGACCAAAAAATTATAGTAGTAGATGGAACTGACCCCCGGTATACCTCCAAGAAACTGCGTGACAGCTCTTTCTACCGGCCGACTGTACAGCTTGGATTTAAAAATATTGAGGTAGGTAGAGAAGAGAGTCTTCCGTTTCAACGGAGGGGGTATGAAATACTCCAAGAAGTGCTATCAAAAAAAGGCGAAATCGAGTTTGAACTAGTACGGTTAGGCGATTTCGTCGACACAATAAATTTCCCATATAACCATTTATTAATAGCCTCATGCGGGAAAGATGCTACTGGGATGGTTTCGTACTACTTTGTGTTTCATGCGTATGTATAACCTAAGGGACCTCTGAACAAGTCATGAGAGATTGTCTTGCACTCAGTATGCGCAATATCTGCATTGCAAATCTTGCTAATAGCCTGCTATTAGCTGCGATCTTCGTCTTGATCTTACGTATCCTGAGCACAATTCAATTCGCTCAGACTTATTCAGAGGCACCCTAACCGACCACAGCCATTCAGGTATTCAAAATGAATATGAGTATAGATAACAATTTTAGATCAAGGGACGTTAGAAAAATGAAGCCTAACATCCAAAGCGGTAACAACAATCTGGTTTCCTCCAGGACGCGTGTGACTATATCTGAGCACGCAGGGAAAAGTCTTGACTACATTATATCCAAGGTTCCGCGCCTATTAAATATTGATCCGTCTTTCATCTCCAATAGACCAACCGCGATAAGGTTTTGCATACAGCTGTTGGCCTATATGGCAAATATTAAAGGTATATCAATGGAGACTGTAGGAAATAATGACGATATCGACCATTTTTTTGTTCAGAAAGTGATAAAAGATGAATTTGATGATGAGATCTTAGACTTAACACCAAGCCACATCTTCACCTCCCAAAAGAGTACCACCAACTTAACCTTTGTCGAAACGCAAGATGATGAATTCGTGCTGTTACATCGCATCTATCAGACAAAAGGAGTGAAAAGTAACAACCATCTAGTTGAAGAGATAATTTATTCTGTGTCGGCAACTATTTTAGCGATGACGGAGGGATATTTTATAGAAGATTTTAAAAAAACCTTTTCCTTGAAAGGTTTTGGTGATTTGCACTTTGGAGGGCAAGGGGATCAAGGTAAATGCAAGATCGCCAATGGATTGAATAACGTTTCCAGCTTACACAGGACCTCAAAATAGGCGATAAAAATGGATATTTCATCTGATGTGCAAGTGATTGGGATTTGTGTTTTAGGCATAGTTGTTGGGGTGCCTTTTATGTACCACTGGATTAAGGACCCAAAATTTATCATTTATCTTCTTAAGAATCTTTGCAAGGTGATTTATGAATTCATTCCACGCATCCGTAAGAAGCGAAGAGAAAAATTGGTAGCCCAAATAACGGATGAAATTTTAAAAAGACAATCCCTCAAACAAACGGCCAGATTTTCAAGCAGACATTTTGGTAATCGCTTCGGAACGATGCAGAATGATAACACCTACACTCAAGACCTTTCCAAGGAGAAGGTTAATATTCAAGAAAAGAAAAATAATTCGTAATGGAGAAAGACAGGACACCCATCACTAGCACACTCTCGCTCCACAGCTTTAAAATGCTCAACTATTGGCGATATTAGATGCCAGAGGTAAGCATATCGACAGCAGCAAGGATTTCGTAACGGAAATTCTCTAGCGATGTAACTTCATCATTGAGGATTGATTTAGGTACAGAAGTTATTTGATGTGTTAATAAGACAAAATCACCTTCATCAAGGTGAATGACAGGACACAGCTTTTTGGCTTCGTTATTATTTAATGTCGCATAAGGAGATAAAGGAATGACAA
>JBEVXT010000431.1:0-6064 GCA_040505955.1 Sedimenticola sp.
CAGGGTGTTGATCAGGCGAACCACCACAGGAGCCACCGCTGTGGTATGGATCAACCCCTGCCTCCCCATGGCCGACGCCCGTTTCAACTGGTGGTTGACGATCTGATTCATTCTCGGAACCTGCTCCTTCACCGCACTGCTTAACTCTTCGGCGTCACCCCCCTCCTCGGCGCCTCGCAGCACGGCCAGTGGTGTTTTCAGACTGTGTGCCAGATCACCCAGACTGTTGCGATAGCGCTTCTGGATGGCGCGGCCGGTGCGGATAAGGGAGTTGATATTATCCACCAGACCGATCAGCTCCTTCGGATACTCCCCTTCAAGGTGCTCGGCCTCGCCATTTTCGATCTCCTTCAGACGCACAGCCACCCGGCGCAGTGGACTCAATCCCCAGCGCAGTGCCGCCCACTGCACCAGCAGCAGTACCAGAGAGGCACCGCCAAGCCAGAACAGTATCGACTCCCTGAATACAATGATCTGCTCCCTGACACCCTGCTCACTCTCCGCTACGGCGAGGGTATAGTTCAGCTCAACACCGGAATCATCCTCCCAGATGAGACCAAAATTGAGAGTGTAGTAGGGTGCCTGGTGTTGAAAACGGGACTCACCGGGAGTGGATAAGTGCAGAAACTCTGCGGTGTTTCCTATCGCTGAGGGGGAGCGCCAGCGATAACTCCCCTCTTCCCCCTCCACCTGAGCATAAAGCCCGGAGTCGGGACTGGAGAAGCCGGGATCGGGAAGGGATTGGGGTAGCCGCATCCGACCCCGCTGATCGGTCTCAGCCGCACCCAGCAACTGATAGATATGCCCCATCAGACGGGCCTCCGTGGCCTGCTCCAGGCTGTTGCGATAGGCCCGATCCAGGGCCGGCCCGCCGAGACCGAGAAAGGCGATCAGCACCAGGGTTGCCGCCCACAGCAGTCGGGAGTGGATGGAGCCCATCAGGAGGCAGGTTTGCCGGCGGCAAAGCGGTAGCCGCGGCCACGTAGCGTCTCAATCGGTTGCAGGGTGCCGTCCGGATCGAGCTTGCGGCGGAGACGGCGGACAAACACCTCCAACACATTGCTGTCGCGGTCATAATCCTGTTCGTAGATATGTTCAGTCAGCTCTGTTTTCGACACCACCTTACCGGTATTGAGTATTAGATACTCCAACACCCGATACTCGTAAGCGGTGAGATCGACCACCTCGCCGTTGAGAGTGAGGGTCTGAGAGGCTGTATTGAGGCAAATCGGGCCACTCTCAAGCACAGGCGATGCGTGGCCGGTGGAGCGGCGCAGCAGAGCATTGAGCCGCGCCAGCAGCTCCTCTATATGGAAAGGTTTTACCAAATAGTCATCGGCACCGGCTTCCAGCCCCTCTACCTTGTCTTGCCAGTCACCGCGGGCGGTGAGGATGAGAATAGGGAACAGCATGCCTTCATCCCGCAAGCGCTGGATCAACTCGATACCAGAGAGTTTCGGCAGCCCCAGATCGATCACCGCCAGATCCAGGGGATAGGCGCGGCCGATGTAGAGCCCCTCTTCGCCGTCGGCGGCGCTGTCAACGGAGAATCCTCGAGAGGTAAGCTGTCGGTGGAGCTGCTCCCGCAGCTGCTGCTCATCTTCTACCACAAGCACCCGCATCAGCGTTTGCCGCGGGGGGGAAGTAGCCGACCGCTGCCGCCATCAACCCGGAAACGCCGTACCTTACCCTCCCTGGTGAGAATCCTGATGTGGTGAACCCGCCCCTCCTCCTGTTCCCTGGTCTCGGCTGACAGTACCCTGCCGCCGGTTTCCCTGCGCAGACGGGAGACCGCCCCATCAAGCCCGGGGGCGGCATCCCCGCCCCCTCTGTGGCTGCGGTAGCCGCCATCGGGAGAGCGCTGAGCCGCCGCCGGCATAGCGACCAGAAGCCCACAAAGCGCCAATCCGATCAGGCTGTATCTCTGCTTCTTCACACCCCACCTCCTCATTGTCACGGTGGCGCGCACCGTCCTCAATCATAGTTTTGAAAATAAGAGTCACTTCCGACACTCGGTTCAACCGAGACACGTACCCGCATATTCCGCCCGGGATCAGACGCCATACGGGTTTTGTAGGTCTTTCCGTTGTAGCGGTATTTTACACGATAGCCTACCAGCTCTTTGCGCTCCTGGTAATGGTTCACCGTTTCACAGCGCCGCTCCTGAGTTGTATAGCTGTACCCCGGCCGCTTTCCAAGATCGTTGCCTATCGAAGCCCCCAGCAGGGCGCCCGCGACTGTCATTGCATTCTTACCGCTCCCTTTGCCAAAACGGTTACCCACTACACCGCCGACAATGGCGCCGGTGATGGATGGCGTATAGGAGCGGCTGCGACCGCCTTTGCGGTGGCGAACAGACTCGTTCCAGCAACGCTCACGGGGCTCATTGACCCGTATGTTTTCATAAATAGGTTTGGCTTTGATCACTCTGGCCGTATCATAGTAGCTATCGCCTGCGAAGGCGCTTCCTGATGCAACGGCAAGACTCAAGGCCAGCATGGTGATGGTTTTTTTCATGGTAACTCTCCTGTTCAGGTCTTGAGCGACGAACCCTGTCCCCGCTCTCTGATTACAGAATATGCGAGGCTGCCTGAACGAAAGCTGAACGGGATTAATATTTTTTTTAGAGACCCACAATGCCCTATTATTTCTATCAGATTGATACACAGAAAAACCTGACATGCCTGGGGAGTCACAACGGCTACCGTGATGCAAAAGTTGAGGTAAAACAGCTGCGCAAAGCAAACAGTGACCCCGATACAAGCTACCGCATTATCTATGCCCAGAGCGAAAATGAGGCAGAGTTACTTTTGAAAACACCCAGGAAAGAGCCGATTAGGGGGGAGGACTAGGAGTCTGTCTGCTGGTAGAGGGCGAGTACCTTTTTTACATACTGCCGGGTCTCGGGGAAAGGAGGTACCTGGTGCCCATGTTTTATCACCGCATTCTCCCCGGCATTGTAGGCGGCTACCGCCAGTTTCAGATTGTTCTTGAACAACTTCAACAGATCGCGCAGATAACGGGCACCGCCATCCAGACTGGCTCCGGGATTGAGGCGATCCTGTACCCCATAGCGTCTCGCCGTCTCCGGCATCAGCTGCATCAGTCCCAGTGCGCCGGCGCTTGAGCGCGCCTTGGGATCATAGAGAGACTCCACTCGAACCACCGCGTGAAGAAGCTCCCGACTGAGCCCCACCCGATCCGCCACTTTGTTGATCAGCGGAGTGTAGCGGGAACGGTTGCGCTCCATCGAGGCACTGTCAATCCGGGAGCGGCTTCTGCTGGAGTCATAGGCTCCCGACTGCCAGATCAGCCGGTAACCGCGACCCTTCAGGGGGCGGTCGGTGAAATGGTAGTTTCCACGGCTATCCTGATATTTGTAGATAACGGCGAAGGCCTGATGTGCCGAAAACAGCAGAGCAGAGAGAATCAGCAGCTGCAGCACCCTCATTGCGTTACCTGATTACCCATGATACTCAACTCACTCTCTCTAAGAATTTGCTACTGTTGGCCGCAAATGCACGCAAATATTGCACAAACCGGCATGATTGAGCACCCAAGACTTGTTCATTGCAGATTTATCACCCTCCACAACACTTCTTGAATTTCCTGCCACTGCCGCAGGGACAGGGCTCGTTTCGTCCCACCTTCGGCCCCTCCTTCACCTGGGTTTTGGGCGACACCAGATCACCGTCAACGAAGCACCACTCTCCATCCACCCGGGTAAAGTGGCTCTTCTCGTGATGGCGGCGGGTTACCCCCTTCTCTTTAAATGTAGCAATAAATTCAACCACCCCCTGTTGATCTTCCTCCCCACCCTGTTCGGTGGAGACGATCTCCAGGCCAAGCCAGTCCGAATTGGCCGCCCAGCGGCGGGTGGCCTCGGTATCGTGATCGGTACGGCTGTCGGGGTGGATACTGCGACCAAGAAAGTCGATATTCACTTCAGCAAAGGCGCAGTAGCGGGCGCGCATCAGCTGTTCAGCGGTAAGGGCGTGCTTTTGGCCCGAAAGCAAAGGGGCGCAGCAGTTATCAAAATCGTTGTTGGAGCCACAGGGACAGAGAGACATCGGCAAGCAACCTTTCATTAAGTATATCCACCGGAGCGGACAGGTTAGATAAATAGATCAGTGGTGCATTCTACCTCAGTGGAACAGGATGCTGTAGGAGCGCCATCTCAAAGTATGATCAAATAGTGACTCTGAATTTAACATTAACGTTCTCTATGCTCATACAGACCACTCAGGTACCCTTAGCCCACCATGGGATTAATTCATAAAAGCGCCCTCCTCTCTCTACTGCGACTGCGTCTGGAGCAGGAACGTACGGCCGACTGGCAGACACTCCATATTCGAGATCGGGAGTGGTATCTGCAGCAGCATGAAAGAGGTCAGTGGGGGCAGCTGAGAGCATGGTTTGAGTGTTTCGGTGAGAGGGACGGTGAGCCTTTCTCTCTGTTGTCACCCATTATCAGTGCTATCGGCCTGATCACCGGTTTCCTCCTGATAGCCGGTCTTCTGGAGTTCCACACCTTCGAGAGAATCAACCTGCTGCTGTTGCTGCTCTTTGCCGTGATTATTCCTCTCCTGGTATGGGTGATCGGCCTGATAATCTCTGCAGACAACACCCCCCTCCTGTCACTGATCAAACGCCGACTGCCCCCATGGCCGGGCGGCCCTACTGCAAGCTCCACTCTCCAGCCACTGCTGAGACAAACCGCCGTACTCCTTGGGCAGCAGTTCTCCCTGCTGTTTGCCAGCGCAATGGTACTGGGGATGCTGCTCTATATCCTACTGACCGACCTCGCCTTTGGTTGGTCCTCGACCCTTGACCTATCACCCGATTCGCTACTGGCAGTGACCTCCATCATCGCCTGGCCCTGGCAGTGGTTCTGGCACGACGCTGCCCCCACTCTGACCCTCATCGAACAGACCCAATTCTTTCGCAGTGCACCAATGGCAGTGACAGATGCCGCTGTGCTTGGCCAGTGGTGGCGATTCCTGCTGATGTCTCTTCTGACCTATCTGTTACTGCCGCGTCTACTGAGCTATGGCTTCCACTACCGCAAACTGAGAGTAATGCAGAGAAGGCTTCTCGACAGCGATGCCCTGATCGCCGGGCTGTGGCAACGCATGACAACGGAGGCGGTAAATCAGGAGGCTGATGAAGTGGAGCAGCCTCACAATAGCGAAGAGGCGGGGGTCAATGGTAGTGGCCTCCCCTCCTGCAAACGCATACTGCGCTGGGGTATTTGGCCACCGTCAGAATGGCCGGATATAGAAGCGCAACTACAAAACGTTATGCCGGAAATCCACTGGCAACCATTGGAAGAGGAGGCACAGATAGCCCAGGCTGTTACCGCATCGTCAGTAGAGACGCTGTTGATCTGCAAGGGGTGGGAACCTCCTACCGGAGAACTGGCCGACTTCTGCCAACTGATCAGCTCAACTCCAGGCAGCCACTTTATCTGGCCGGTCGCCCTCAGCGGCATGAGCAGTGAGCGTACCGAGCAGCTCAACCACTCCTGGCGCGCCTTTATGCCCCAGCTGCCGGAGAGCTTCAACCTGCTGTCGGGAGAGCGGCATGGTTAAGGAATCGAAAAACAGTGGTTTAGCTCCGTACAATAACCCTGAAATCGATTGTAGGAGCGAACTTGTTCGCGAAGAGCGCGCCACGGAGTCCATCGCCAACAAGTTCGCTCCTACAAATACAACGATATCTCCAGCAAGATCGATCGGTGCTCCAAAACAGGGAGTTATTGTTTCGTGAACCCTCAACACCCTGTATTTGCCGTGGTCGGCCACCCCAACAAAGGCAAGTCCTCGGTGGTGGCGGCGCTAACCCAGAACGACCAAGTGGAGATCTCCCCCCTCTCCGGCACCACCCGTGTCGCCCAGCACTTCACCCTCAAGCTGGATCAGCGGGTAGTCTTCGAGCTGGTCGACACTCCCGGCTTTCAACGTGCACGCGGCTGTTTAAGCTGGCTTAAAAAAGAAGAGGTTCCCGCCGACAGAAAGCCCCAGCGGGTAAAACAGTTTGTCGACGCCTTCACCCTCAGCGACCG
>JBEVXT010000432.1:0-18597 GCA_040505955.1 Sedimenticola sp.
TGATGATCGATGGCGCCGGACTGGCTGATATCTGGCCCCACCTGCTGGTGCTGTCAGTGATGACCGTGCTGTTTATGTTTATCGGTGCACGTTTCTTTCGCTGGGAGTAGAACCAATAGCACGCTAAAGAGACTACACTGATGTCGTTCTGGTCATATAGGTGAAAGGAGTCGTGATGCACAAATACTTCAAATCACAGCCACCACTACTGCTCGCCGCCCTTGTACTGGTTCTCTGCTGCAGCCTGCCACCCACCGCACAAGCAGCCAATGACTTCAAGGTGGTGACTCTGACTAAGGGGTTAGAACACCCCTGGAGCATGGCTTTTCTTCCCGATGGCAGGCTGCTGGTAACAGAACGTCCCGGACGGCTGCGAGTGATCGAAAACGGTCGCCTGCTTTCACAGCCGGTTGAGGGGCTACCGCCGATCACCCCTCGGGGACAGGGTGGCCTGTTGGATGTAGTACTGCACCCCGATTACAAAAACAACGGCTGGATCTACCTCTCCTACGCAGCCCCAGGAAAAGGGGGCATAGGCACTGAGGTGGGCCGTGGACGACTGCAGGATAACCGCCTTGTCGATTGGCAAGTGCTCTTTCAACTGCAGCCAAAGAGCGGTACCGGCCACCACTTCGGCTCGCGGCTGGTATTCGATAAAAAGGGTTACCTCTATATCACCGTCGGTGATCGGGGGGAGAGAAAACGGGCGCAAAGGCTTGATGACCATGCAGGTTCAGTCATTCGCCTGCACGATGACGGCCGTATTCCAAAAGATAATCCTTTCAACGGAAAAACCGGCGCACACCACGAAATCTACAGCTATGGTCATCGCAACCCTCAGGGTGCAGTATTGCACCCAGACAGCGGGAAACTGTGGATTCACGAACATGGCCCCCAGGGAGGCGATGAGATTAATATCATCGCCGCCGGGGAGAACTATGGCTGGCCGGTGGTCAGCTATGGAAAGGAGTACGGTAGCGGCTTCTCAATCGGTGAGGGCACTCACAAATCGGGTATTACCCAGCCAATCCACTACTGGGTACCCTCCATCGCCCCCTCCGGCATGACCTTTTACAACGGTGACCGGTTTCCACAATGGCGGGAAAACCTGTTTGTCGGCTCACTAAAATTCCAGTTACTGGTACGCCTGGAACTGGATGGCGAAAAGATAGCAAAAGAGGAGCGCTTGCTGAAAGGAGCGTTGGGGCGCATACGTGATGTCCGCAGCGGACCGGATGGCTTTATCTACCTGCTGACCGACTCCCCTGATGGTCAGCTGGTTAGACTGGAGCCCGCAGGATATAAAAGGTAACGGGTAACTATTCAGCACAGTAATCCAGAACTCAGGCGTAGGAGCGAACTTGTTCGCGAAGAGCATGTTTCGTAGTCCATCGCGAACAAGTTCGCTCCTACAACACCTCTGTTCCACCATCACTGTGGTTTTCAGGATTTTGCTACAGAGCCGGTTTAAGGATAAAAAGACACAAAATGCGTGTTTATGCGTGCAGATGATTATTTTTTAACACTGAAGAAACACCCACTCGGGATACTTCCCTATTGATCAATGTACTGTTTGGTCCAATCCCACCTCGAATTTTGTAAATATAGCTTGGCTCATGACCCTGTTTGACATTTTCGAATTTAAACCCCCTCCCATGCCGTAATAGCGGGTTATCTGACTGTACAACTGCAGAAGCCAGGATTGAAATTTTGGTATCATGATCATTTTATAGGAATCTACAGCACTTGGTTTCCCATTACTCTTCCAGGCCTTGATCGCGAACTCAACTTCCGGCGTGAGAAGGGTCATAAAGCGGTTGAACAGAAACGAAGGAACGCGATCATGCTTTTTAAATAATCGCATACCGATTTGTTCCTCAATCCTACTACCTCCGCCACCCTCCGTGCGCATTCGGCTATCCATAGCTCGGTATATCCACCCGTCATAATCTCTGGTGGTTTCAGACTGCGATATAGAGAGACCAATGGATGGCTCTAACCCAACAGTAAGTATTGTTTTGCTCAGTTTCTGCCCCGACCGAAAGGCCCCCAGGGTGTTAAAGGCTACCTTACTTCCCTTATTGAATTTCGCAAGCATCTTATCGGTCCGGTCAAAGTTCAAGCGGTATACCGCTCTTTTATCCAGACTCCCACAGCCACGATATGTGGCAGACATTTTTACACAATATCCAGCCATTGGCAGCTCCCCGATGAATAGAGTATGGATTTTGAGGGCGCGCCGGTTACTGACTCTTAATTTAAATTCCTGCATGCATGAAAAGGCAATGCACTTGAGTGCGGCTTGTTTTGCAAATTCATACGTTTCTGTTTCACTTTCCTTTTGTGCTTTAGCCATATGGCTCAACCAAAAAAACACAACAGAATTTCTCATGGATTGAGACCGAATAAAATCATGTATTGAGGACATGGGACCTCCTTATAGGTCTGACAATCCAACAGAAAAACAGATGTGTGAACTGCGTTGACCACAGGATAAGGCATCCATGGCTCCCCTGACAACCACCTTTCATATCACGGATGTGACACACCCCATCGAGATATCCACCATAGCCGTGGCAGACAGGATCAGCAGAGACAGAATCAGGACACCCATCATTTAGTGCTACCCCTATTCCCGCTGATACCGAGCGCTACTTGATAAGGCTGAAATAGAATTACTACCTCCCGATGAAAGCCTAAGGAAGAAAGGGCAGCGCGGTCGATTGAAGCGAACAAAGGCTCGTAATCTTCTTGAGCGCCTGTGCAACTTTGAGGATGACGTGTTGCGGTTTATGGTAGTAAAGAAGGCACCCTTTACCAATAATCAAGGTGAGAGAGGCCTGCGAATGACCAAGGTTCATCAGAAGGTGTCTGCTGTTTTCGTTCTATGATGGGTGCAGAGTATTTCAGTCGAATTCACAGCTATATATCCGCCTGCCGCAAAAATGGGGCATCGTCCACTGAGGCGCTCAGGCTCTTGTTCCAGGGTGAGATGTCTGCGTTCATCAATCCAGGTACCGGAATAGTTACAATCCGCCCCCATTTTTTCCTCAGTTAAAACCGTTTCAACCGCTCAGTGGTTTCTGGATCGAGGAAACCGGTAATCGTTGCTTCCGTTTCGCGCCGCAGTGCGGTTGGGTTGGAGACAACCAAAACCAAGAGCAGAAGAATGCTTACAAGTCGGCTTGGCGGTTTCTCCTTATGTGACCGTTGATGACAGTAGGTGTTCTATTCTCGGACAGGCTCCTAAATGTCTCCTTTTGGCATGAGTTATACCGGACAGTAGTGAGTGAAAATAATACTTCTCTGAATCACTCATTATCTTCACCACTTGGCTTTTTTCTCTTCGGCGCATAGCGCTTTGTTTTTACCTGTTCGATACTTTTTAAATCATCACGTAGTGTTCGAATTTCCGAAAAGATGTCGACCATATTCTGCTGGGTTTTTAGGTCGATTTTCAGTTTACCCTCCATCGAATGAACCAGTGGGTAGATGCTGTGTTCGAATGTGTCTGCGATAACCGAGAGGATTTTACTGAGCCCAGGCACCGGTTGATTGACCACTTCAATATTGTAATCGACGTTTTGCAGTGCCTCCCTGACTCTGCCGATCTCGGCAACCACGCTTTCCCGCCCCTCTTTTTCTGATATATCAGCCACTGGCGAGAGCCGTTGATCCAGAAGTGTGGCAATGGTTTCCATGCTTTTTCCCAAATCATAGAGTTGGGATACCACCTTGGCACCACTGTCGGCATCATCACCACCGAGACTTCTGTTTTTCAGAAATGCCTGAAGAATTTCAGCCCAGCGCTGCCGTTCCTGTTCTGTTTGGTTGCCTCGTAGTTCCGCCAGTTTAAGCAGGTTCTCCTCTGCCCCGGATGTCAGCAGTTGTGCCTCTCCGAGATAGTGGTCGCTGATCATCTGCATCAGCTCTTGGTTATTCATTACGGCTGATACTTTTTCAGCCATCTTATTCATGTTGCGATAGCTGCCCTGTAGTTTGAAGGTCGGCTCTGTGCGATATCTGTCATCTTGTGCGGCAGAGGCGATATAGCGTTGATTGACCTTCAGCACAATATCCCGAATCTGGTAGAGCTTTTTCAGCACTTCGACAATTTCGTTGATCTCCGCGCCACTGTATTGATGTGCCAACTCGGTGCTGGCGATGTTTTTCCCCTTTGCCATCTGCATCAGTTTATAGACATCGTCCATCTCTCTGGTGGCAAGTGGTGCCAGTACTCGGTTGGAGGTCAGGCAGTTCTCGATATAGCTGGAGGCAAACTGCGCTTGCATACCGCCCAGAATGTCACCCAGGTTATAGATATCGGCACGATTTGCCAGCATATCCGGTACCTTGAACACTTCGCCCGATTCGGTATAGGGATTGCCAGCCATGACCAGACAGAATTTCCGCCCTCTCATATCGTAGGTTCTTGTTTTGCTTTTCCAAACCCCTTCGATCCTGCGGGTACCATCACCAAGGGAGATGAATTTTTGCAGAAACTCGGGATTGGTGTGCTGGATATCATCGAGATAGAGCATCACGTTATTACCCATCTCGAAGGCCAGGTTGAGCTTTTTCAACTCCTGTGCTGCAGTGGCATTCGGTGCCTGGGCAGGATCCAGTGACAATACGCTGTGGCCAAGCGAAGGGCAGTTGATTTTCATAAAAATCAGGCCCAGCCTGCTGGCTACATACTCCATCAAAGTGGTTTTACCGTAACCGGGTGGCGAGATCATCATCAACAGCCCCATCAGATCGGTGCGCTTGCCTTCACCGATACTCCCCATCTGCTTTGCCAGATTGTCACCAATCACCGGCAGGTAGGCATCGTTGATCAACCGGTTTCTGACAAAGGAGCTGAGTGGCTTGGCCTTGAACTCTTCGAGATGAAGCCCCTCCCGCTCTTCGCTGATGATCTGGTGACGGGTTTTTAGATAGCGATGGTAGCCGGGTATTACAACCGCCTGGTGGTGTTGCTGGCGGAGCAAGAAATCATCCAGCGAAAACTGTAGTGTCTGTTTTTTTATTCTGGAGTGGTCACCCAGCAAGCCAGTTATGGTCAGCTCAATATCGGCTTCTGTGGATCTGCGGTCGATGCGCTCATCACTATTGATAAGTGCGACTGCTTCTGGAATATAGCCCGCCAGCCTGCTGAGCTGTTTACTCTCCACCAGCGCTTCCAGCCAGGCTTCAGTGAGTGCCCAGCGCTGTGCCACTCTGCCTTTAAGCTTATCCAGAGATGTCTGGTACTTACGCCATGATGAATCGGTCAAAGCTCGCTTCAGCTCATCGGCCAGTTCTCTGGCGTAGCGACTGACGATAAATTCGGCTCGCTCTCTACCCAACTCCGCAACCAGGTAACCGGCCGCACGCTGAATATCGAGCGCTGACACCGGAATGACATGCGTTTCGAGAAAGAGGGTCAGTGACTGCTCCACTTCCGCCACCAGCAGTTGAATCGCCTTCGACTGACTGAGTTCGTGACGCATCTGATAGGCTGACTGAGCACGCTCGGGCCAGCTCTTGTGGGTGAAGTTAAATGTTGCACTTTGAGTCGATCCGGGCTGCAGGTTGGCCCAGAATATCTGAGCCAAACCCCGACTGAGCGGATCATAGCGCAGCAGGTCACCCCGCTCCAGGGCAGGCAACAGCTGTTTTAAAATAAGTGCGGCATCATGATCATGCACCCCCTTCTCATATCCTTCCTTGTAACGGGGAGAGGAGAACTCCCTTGCCAGCTTCAACAGCCCGCTCTCATCACTCAATAGCCCGGTCAGACGCTCTGTGGTGAGGTTACTCTCCTGCCTTTCTGCTGCCTCGATGATCAGATTGGCCAGATACTCACCCCGATAGAGCTGAGGGCTCTCGGATTCCAGCGGCATCTCCCAATATTGCCGTAGCGCCATCAGTTGACTGTTTTCGATCGGCTCGAAAAACTCGGTTCCGGTCAGGTGCAGGTTCAACTCCCCATCACGAGGAATGATGGTCAGGTCTAACTCCTGGGTGTTAACACTGAAGCGATGGCGTGGCCCCAACCTGATGACTTGACCACCCGCCTCGTAGATCTCGGACTTATCCCTCAGTGAGCGAAGTGCCTGTTCTTTGATCGATTTAAAGCGCGCTTCGACATCATCCGCCTTTACCCGGCTGTCCAGTTCACCCAGGCGCTCTACCAACTCCCGCACCTTGATCACCAGGGCATCCGATGCAAAGTAGGTATTCAACTCATCCGCTTCGGTAAACTTTAGTGAGCGTCGTTCAATATTACTGAGGATACGGGATGCGGCATCGGCCACAGACTGTGCCTTACGCTGTCGCTCATCCAGCAGTTGTTGTTTGTGCGTTTCAAAGGATTCATAGAGCTCTTCCCGCTTTGCCATAATATCGGCAAGGAACTCGTCATGATCACTGAATTGGCTCTCCAGCTCTTCGAGTTGCACCAGCAGACGTGACAGTTGCTCATCACAACGCTCTGGGGTGGTGGCCATTCCGAGGGCGTTGGAGATACTTTGGGAGAAGAGTTTAAACTGTGCGCTGAACTGGGCTACCGCCTCTTCTGAACCAAGACTTTTCTGTTTATGCCTAGCACTGGCTTTGCTTTGATTGAGCTGAGAGTAGATTCCCGATATGGCGTCAATAATGCGCGTTCTAACGGTAGCATCCTGCACTTTGAGGGTGGTCATCAACTCAGACAACAGGTCAAGTCCCGATGCTGTGGATTCAATCACTTCAATCAGGGGCGTCAACAGGGCGATGGTATCCGCCTTTTTCACCTCTCTGTTCAGATTGTCTATCTTATCCTGATAGGGCGACAACGCATCCTCTGAAGCCAGAAAGGTGATGGTTCTCCCGCTCAGACTTTCCTGACGCTTTATTAGCTCCTGATCCAACACATCTATACGCTGAAGGTCGATATAGCGATGCTCACGAATCGTAGTCAGATGCCCTCTTTGATGACGAAGGCTATCCAGGGCCCGCACATAATCCTCTGCTGTATGCCAGCTATCAGGCTGGATACTACGCAGGATCTCCTGCTGCTTTGCCTCCGCCTCTGCCATGCTCTTTTTTGATTGTCGGCGGATACTTTCAACTTTCTCAAACTCATCGATCACCAGCTCTGCCGTCGTTGCAATTTCATGCACGATAGTGGCTATCTCATCGACCTCTTCATCCTCAATCCAGTAGTGGTCGTCAAACAGGCCCTGGGAGGATTTATTGAGATCTTCGTAGTGGCGTACCGATACCTCCTGATTCTCGATAATTCGACTGATGCTGAAGAGGCTGGATATACCCCGCACCAGTTCGGCATTGCCGATGCGCCCCATAAAGCTCTGGCTGGCAGGCGTCTGACTGGCAAACTCCTGGCTTGTATAGGGGGTACTCCATACCTGCATGGGATGGATGCGGGTCGGCTCACTTTCCGCAGAGAAGATAATGATGGTGCCATCCTCAGCCAAGGCATAACCGTGCCCAAGTATGGGTGTTTTCAACGCCTTGTTAATCAGGTTATAACCGAACAGTGCGACCTCACCGGCCTCGCGCTCATAGAATATGTAGAGCACATCTTCACCGTTGGGAGAGCGGACAACCCGTTTGATGGTATATCCGGACAGGCCATCATCAAAGGTTTTGTATTCACCATTTTGCAGATAGTAACCACCGGGAAATGCAATGCCGTGATCTTCAGGCAGTTGCACACAGGAGTCACCGATCGCATCTATGCGGATAACACTTTGGGTCTGGGTGTTGAATACCAGATAGCGCCAGTTCTCTTCTCGATAGGGACGTATCTTCAGAAGAATAAGGGAGCCGATCTCTGCGTAGTGGATAGCCGCGTCGTCCAGAGACTGGGTCTTGTCTTCCACCGGTTCCCGGTAGATACCCAAACCATCCTTTGTGTTGTTCTCAACCTTGATCGTTAGATCTCCGGTGACGGTTTCAACAAATACTTTATCGAGGATGGAAACGTGGGGATGCGGACCATTGACAATATCTTCACGGGTGGTTTCACTCCACTCAAAGTCGTGGGCAGGAGGCAGTTGAATATCTCGTTCACCACGATTATCCATGTAGGTAACTTCGCTGCCATCTGCGGAAACAGACCAACGGAATACACGCAGATCATCCAAACGCTCGCCGATCTGAAAACCCGCCAGTAGCTTCCCCTGTTTGACTGTAAGTTCTACCAGACGCGTGTGTTTGTAGTAGCGATAGAGTTCTTCAAAATCTGTTCTGAAGTTTGCCTGATCCAAAAAGCTACCCGTGATGGAGGCCGCCTCGATCTCATAACCTGCCTTACCACCATTAACATGAAACAGGGAAAATACATCGCTTATCCTGGTCTCCTTTTTCAGACCGATAAAAACGTTGTAGCCAAATAGCAGATACGTACCCACCTGAACAATGTCCCGGGCAACACTGTTGTTCTCGGTGCGAACACGAATACGTGCAGCCAGTTCCATGCCGGAACTTCCGAACTCACTCAGGCGGCTATCATTAAGACGGGTGGTCGCTTGACTCAAGCGATTGCCCTGGTTCAGCAGCCGCTTACGAATCACCTCGTAAGCACCGCCTTCTGCAACCGCACTGTTAACAATGCCGGTGGTATCTTCCTGCTGTACCATTATTTGATCCTTATTTAATCACCAAGGTAGCTACTTATCGATGTACTGAATAGTGGGTGTCTTTCTGAAAACAGGTAGCCTTACACCCCGTACGATGGTGCTGCAACACAGATCACGGCAGTGGTGATCTGTGTTACCTCTGGTAAAAATACCCTCTTGACGGGGTATTGAATAGTTACAAACTATTCAATATGTATAAAGAGCGAGACGCTCTTCACTCGCGATTAGCGCTCTCTTTGTCACTACGACTATCGATAAGCTTTTCCAGCAAGGCGGTAACCAGGCCACTCTTGCTACTGAAACCATCGACGGCCTTTCCCAGCGAGAGTGATTTGGCAAAGGTATCGAAGAAGTGTCCTTCACCGCCCACGATGTCAATATTGGCGGCTTTAAGTGCATTGGAAAGTACCCCGGCATTCTCTCTGGCAACCTCTTTACCTGCATCAATGGAAGCAACCGCCTCTTTGAATGCGGTCTCCAGACCCATACGGAACTCTTCATGGTCACGGGCCTTGTCGCTCATGCTATCCATGGCTTCAAACTTATCCACCAGGCCCTCGGCCTCGGCCTTGAACTGCTCGCGTGTAACATCCGCCTCAGCCATACCGATCTTCTTCACCGCATTTGCTTCGGCGCTGCCTTTTGCGTCGATAACACTGGCCTCTGCCCCACCCTGTGCTCCGGTGACTTTCGCTTCCGACTCACCTTTGGCATCGATTACGCGGGCTTCAGCCAGCCCCTCTTTCTCCAGCGCATCGGCCTTTGCCTCCTGTACCTTGGCTTCCGCAAGACCTGGTGCTGCCACCTCGGCCTGTACACCCTCAGCCAGTTTCTTCTTACCATCCGCCTCCTTGGCAACCGCCTCAAGTTCTGCCTGAGCGATGGTGGTAATCTCATTGGCGCGGTGTTTTGCGGAAAGTTCTTCCGCTTCAGCCGCTTTCACCAGTTTCACCTTCTCTTCATCTGCCTGGGCTTCCGCCCCAAGCACCTGTACCTGCTTGGCACGATCTGCCTCTGATACCTCACGCACCTCTTTGATGCGCTCCTCCTCGATGGCAACTGTTTTATCGACTACCACCCGCTCTCGAATCACATTGGCAATCTCTTTCTTCTCCAGTTCGATCGCCTTCTCAGCTTCAATACTCTGCAACTCAACTTCACGTTCACGGGAGACGATCTCCAGATCCTTGGCCCGGGTTACTTTCTCCACTTCGATCACAACTGCACGCTGGCGGTTCTGCTCCGCCACCTCAATCTCACGCTGCTGATTCTCCTTCTGAACCGCTAAATCCTGATCAGTAGAAATGGTGGCCGATTCAGATTTCTTTCGCTCCTCCTCCTGAATGCGGATGGTCTCCGCCTCTTCCCTTGCTTGTATGCTTGCCACCTCTCTTGCCTGCTTCGCCTCCGCATCTGATTGCTGGCGCTCCAGCTCAAGCATCGATTCAATGGTTTCGACATTCTTCTTCTTGATCGCTAACTCTTCATCCCGCTCAAGTATATTGGTGTGTATATTTTGAGCAGCTGTCAGGGCTGTGATTTTTTTGATACCTTCGGCATCGAGGATATTGTTTGGATCAAGGGATGATTTCGGCGTCTGTTCAAGATAGTCAATTGCGACATCCTCAAGCACATAGCCGTTCAGATCATCACCGATCACTTCAATGATTTTCTCTCGGAATTCCAGACGATTTTCAAACAGCTGTACAAACTCTATCTGCTTACCAACAGTTTTCAATGCTTCTGAAAATTTGGCATTGAACAACTGCTCTACCGACCCCTTGTCAGATGCCCTGTCGGCACCCAGAGACTTAGCCACCTTGAGCACATCTTCTGCGGTCTCATTCACTCTGAGATAGAATGCAACGGTAATGTCTGCACGCATATTATCTGCACATATCAGCCCATCTTTTCCCCGGCGATCAACCTCAAGGGTAATCAGGGAGACCCGCATCAACTCCTTCTTATAGATAATCGGGTAGACCAACGCACCGGTAAAGTGCACCTTTGGCTTGGCGCTCATGTCATTCACGATCAGGGCCGTACCCTGATCAACCTTGATATAGAATGCCTTGAACAGTATCGCCAACCCCATCAGGATTGCGAAAAATATTCCAGCACCAGTAGCTATCGGCATAAGTACAGATAAATCAGCCATAACAGTTTCTCCATTTCCTTTTAGTTAACTATTTTGGTAACTATTCAGCGGATGTGAAGTATAGTTCGGGATCGGAGTCGATTGCGGCAAGAAACTACAAATTCCCCTACCATCTTCAACCCAATCAACTCCGACCCCGTACCCAACTGATATAGTTACGCTCGAATTATTGTAAATACACTATATTCCAGAAAACTCTTTTTCTGAAATGACGTGGTAGATATTTTCATTCTCCAGGTACTCAATGAGCACAACACTATCACCTCTTTTGAATACCTGTTCTCCGATAGTCCGCACCTTCAATATCAACCCCGCACCACCATCTTCCAGCGTCGCTTCTCCAAAGTGATGATCAACTCTTGAGGTTCGAACAACCGCAATCTGCCCCAATACAATTTTTTCTGTATGCTGCTGCGCCTTGTTGAACAGCTGACGCAAGGGTCTTATAACAACGGCTGTAATCATGGTCGCAACAAACAGTGAGGCGATGAATATTGGAATACCTGCCAGGTACTTCAGTACTCCCTCTGGAAAAAATCCCAGAAGAAAATAGACCAGGTAGTAACAGAGAAGCCATCCAAACAGTGATATAAACGAGACAGTGATGGTGACAGGAACACCATGAAGTCCAAATTTCATCATCAGCCCGGCTAATGCATCAGGCGTGGGTATCTCACTATCCGCATTGAGACCAGTAGGGCCGTCGAAATCAGGAAGGTCAATATCAAGGATATCGATATCCACCAGTCCCAATACGGCCACTAACCAGTAGAGCGCAACCAGCGCCAAAAAAAAGGTGAAAATGGCTGTTGGGAAGGATGAAATATTCTGATAAAACGGATCCATCCCTTCATTTAGGAATATCGCAAACATGCTTACCTCACAACTGATGCTTAAGAAATGCTAGCTGGCTATTCGATATTACCTGTTTTTTCGCTTCAGGCGCGCAAGAATATCATCCGCACTGCTGCTTTTGGCCGTGATACCCGCCTCTTCGAGTTTCGTCTGAAGCGTTGACTCAGAGCTCTCTTCTGCCAACTCAGCAGCGGCTGTCATCTGCGCACCTTTTAACGCCTGCTTCTCCTTAATGCGCTCAAGGGAATCCATCGCTGTACGCAGTTTGGTATTGGAGCCACTATGGCGCTCAGCAACTGCCTGCTGTGCACGCTGTACACTCTCAGTAGCCTTGACCGTATCAACCTGCTGCTTGAGTCGTTTAATATTGCCCTCTGCCTGCTGTATTGCCAGGCGCAACATTATTGAACTCTGGGCATAGCCGATCCCGGACTCAGTCTCCAGCTGCAGCTGATTCTCTATATGGGCTATTTTTTCAGCAACCTCTTGAGCAAGATTTTCGTCACCTTTATCGAGAGCCTTAAGCGCATACTCCTCGTACTCTTTGACCTGACTTTTCAGTTTACTGCCCTTCTCTTCAGAGAGTTTCTGGTGCGCCATGATGGCAGCCAGGCCATTCCTGGACTGCTTGAGTTCTTCGGAGGCGTCGCGCACCTCCTGATCCAGAATTCGAAGTGCCTGACTGTCAATGATCGCTTCACCCGCCTCATTTGCGCCGCCACGGAGTGCGGTCAACATTTTTGCCCAAACATTCATTTCAGATTGCCCCTTTAGCATCGACCTGGATATTCAAGTACTCACTGTAAGCTTCGGTCGCCTGAATTACATTGCTGGCCAGCACCTCTATCTCGAAAACAACGCTGGTAAGAATAGAGCTCGAACTCAGTGCGCCAAACATATGGTAGTAATCATCATCTCCCGACATGCTGTCCAAGCTCACCGAGGAGAGTGGAAAGTACTTATGGGTTCGAAGTAGGGTTTCATTAAATGCAGACGGGTCTTTTACATCTGAAATCGCCCACAACACCACTTCTGCAATAATCTGTTCGCCGGAAACCGTCAGGAAGATCGGTAGATCACCGTACTCATGCATGACAATATGCAGCGAAGACTCAATCCCTTCGATCAATTCAAGTGAAGCCTGTCCAGTGGTAAATAACTCCACATTCTGCAGTGCTTCGTAGAGAGTAGTAGTGGTCCATTCCGGTGATTTCATGGTCATCATTTCTTCTCCTGGTGACGTAGTAGAGAGATCGGCCTTTCGTAAATGTTTTTCCAGCGCTGCCAGTCGTTTGGCATTTTCAGGCCGTATCCAGATCTCTTTTTTAACCAACCCCTGCTCACGCAGCTTTCTTCTATATTCTCGTTGGTAATACGCTGAAGTTTTCTTGCTCATAATCCGTATTATAGAATATTACATGTAAGCTGTCAAAAACTTACATGTAATTAAACTTCGTCCTAAGGTTGAACCCTCTGTCTTTAACCGGTGGTTGTTGAGTCTCATCTCATGCAGGTTTGAGTGATGCTCTTTTTTTGTCACGAACGAACTTTTTCCTTGCATCACGGGGCGATCACTCGGGGTCGCCTAACATAAATCCGCCCCGATTTTTTTCCTCAGTTAAAACCGTTTCAATCGCTCAGTGGTTTCTGGATCGAGGAAACCGGTAATCGTTGCTTCCGTTTCGCACCGCAGTGCGGCATTGATATCTGTAGCTGCGCTCTGATTTAGCGCGCGTTTCATCGCACGCACAGAGAGTGGCGGAAGTGCGCTTAATTTTGCCGCCACCGCCTCTGCTTCATCGGCTAACTGGTCATCACTTACGACACGCCAGGCTACCCCCATCTTTAGCAGAGTTACGGCATCGTACTGCTCGCCAAGAAATAACATCTCGCGCGCTTTGTTAAGGCCTACCAGGGCAGGCAGTAGTGAGGTAACCGCTCCGGTAACGAACAGATTGAGCGATACCTCTGGGAAAAATGCGCGAGCGCTCTCCCCCCAGATTGGAAAATCACAATTTATCGCCCACTCAAAGCCCCCGCCAACCGCCCAACCATTAATGGCACCAACGACAGGCTTTGCACCATAGACAATCGAATGGGTGGCGCGTTGAATTGCATCTACAAACTCCCTTGCCTCTGACTCATTGGCGGGATGCACATGGTTTCGTCGATCATCGCCAGCACAAAATCCACATCCCTTACCTGTAAAGATGATGGCTCGCGTCATTTCGTCGGCATTGGCATCATCAAATGCCAGGGCTACATCATCAATCAATTGGCGGTTCATTGCGTTGAGACTATCCGGACGGTTCAATGCAATGGTTCGGACACCGTTGTCTCCAAGAGTGCTCAGTATCGATTTGTATTCAAAAGTACTCATCAGTAATTCCTGATTACGCGTTTTGTTTTTCCTTCGGTTTTTGGGAAGCCGCCAGTCGGCAGCACACTTACCGTGGCACTCGCACCAAGGGCAGATTTAATGGCGCGGGAAACAGTCTCGGCCAGTGATCTGCTGTTCTCGTACCCTGGTGCCAACTCAACCTGCACAGGCAGCACGTCATAAGGGGGTTTGGTATCCAACACAATACGGTAATCACCCGTTAGCTCTTCATGCTGATTCACCACGCTGGCGATCATGGTCGGGAAGATATTCAGGCCGCGTATCACCACCATGTCATCGCTGCGCCCCACCACCCGGAATCGCATGCCGTGGCGCCCGCAGCGACAGGGTTCTGTGGTATCCACCGCTATAATGTCACCCGTGCGAAAGCGCACCAACGGCTGGCACTCACGTTCCAGGTGCGTCAGTACCAGTTCGCCTTCGCTTCCTGATTCAATGGGCAGAGGTTCATTGCTCTCGGGGTCTATTATCTCTGGGTAGAGCACATCGCCTGCGAGAAAATGTAACCTTGTATCGTATTCGCACTGAGCCGCAAAGTTAGACAATACATCTGACACGCCATAATTTGCATTGCGCGGTTCCATCCCCCAGGTCTCTTTAATACGTTCCCGAAATGCCGGATCATCCAGACCCGCTTCACCACCAAAAAGACCGAGCCGCAGCCCAAGGTCGCGAGGCTTGAGTCCTGGATAGATATCAGCGATCACCCGCTCCAGCACGGCAGGGTAGGAGGGTGTGCAGGAGATGGCTGTAATGCCAATTTCACGGATCGTCCGTACCAGTAACTCCGTCCCCCCAACCCCAAAGGGAACCACCATGGCACCGGTGTTTTCCAAGGTAAGGTGATCGCTTACGCCTCCCATCCACATTTGATAGTTCAGACAGTGGACTACAGTATCTTCAGGCGTTAATCCGGCTGCCCGATGGCTGCGCCCTCCGACGCTTTGGGTGATTTCGCAATCCCGTTTTGACAGTGCAAGATTCATCGCTTGCCCGGTGGTACCTGAGGTGCGATGAAGTCGTGTTACCGCAGTGCGGTCAGTCGCAAGATAGTTACCAAACGGGGGATGTTCCGCCTGGGATTCGCGCAGCATGGATTTTAATGACAATGGTAGTGTTGATATCTCTTGTAACCGCTCTGGTGGTTGGGAGCCGTTCCATAGGATTTGATAAAAGGGTGAGTTTTCAATGACCACCCGGCGCTGCCTTTCCCATGCCAATTGTTGATGATTTCTCATCTTTACAGCAGAGAGTGTTTCCGCATCATCTTTTAGTGTCATATGCTTGGTACCCGACTCCAATCGTCTTTACCATAAGCAGCTCTTCAACAATTAAACCCTGAACCTCATATAGTTGGCAATCTCATAGGCATCCGGCTTCCCCTCTTCATAACCGAAAAAGCAGATATCCTGTGCCGACCCCTTGCTTGAAGCGGCGATTCCAACAACAAATTCACACTTGTGTTCGGTGGCTTGACTATAGAGAAACTGCAGGGCTTTCTTTAGATCGGAGCGTCTCTTTGCCTCCAGATTGATTCCCAGATTCCAGAAGGATTCACCCGCTTCATCTTCACCAGGCTGGTGGCGATCATTAACCAGGGTGGCACTGCCGTCACTCTTTTTCACCCAACCGGCAATCGCCTCACTCATGGGCTCGGCAATCGCTTCGAGGTCATCTGATTCAGCATAGATGTAAACTTTCATGGGGCGGTTCAGCTCCTGCCCGGCAGCCATAGAGAGAGCGCGGGCCAATAGGTGATAATAAGTACGGCAACAAGCAGAATCAGGAACCAGGGCAAGGTGGCCCGGTAGAGCTGCATCACCGGCTTGTTGAAGCGGTAGCTGGCAATAAAGAGGTTCATCCCCACCGGCGGGGTGAAGTAGCCGATCTGCATGTTGGCGAGGAAGATGATACCGAAATGTACCGGGTCTACGCCATAGCCAATGGCGATGGGCAGCAGCAGGGGCAGCATTAAGACCAGGGCGGAGAAGATATCCAGCAGGGTGCCGAGCACCAGCAGAAAGAGGTTGAGCAGGATCAGAAAGGTGAGCTTGCTGCTGACCATCTCCTGCAGTGTCTCAAACAGGCGGGCGGGCACTTCCGCATCAATCAGGTAGTTGGTGGATGCCAGTGAGAGACCGAGAATGACCAGTATGCCGCCAACCATGATCATCGACTCCCGCATCACCTTTGGCAGTTGTCTGAAACCGATCTCACGTTTGATCAACACCTCGACGATAAAGAGATAGATCACGGTGACCGCCGCTGCCTCGGAGATGGCGAAGAAGCCGCTGTAGATCCCCCCCAGCACCAGCAGGGGCAGCGGGATCTCCCACCCTGCCTCTTTAGCCGCAGCCAGCGCCTCAGCACTATTGAAGGGTATAGCTTCCTGGCCGCGACTGTTGTAGATGCTCCAGAGGGAGAGCAGCGCCAGCATCAGCAGTCCCGGCAGTATGCCGGCAAGGAACATGGCATTGACGGTAATGTTGCCGCCTGTTCCCAGTTGCTGTGCAATCACCGCATAGAGGATCAGCGGCAGCGCCGGGGCAAAGAGCAGGCCAAGACTGCCCGAGGTAGTGACCAGGCCGAGGCCGAAGTTCTCCTTGTAGCCGGACTGAGTGAGTGCAGGATAGAGCAGCGCACCCAGGGCGACGATGGTGACACCGGATGCACCGGTAAAGGCGGTAAAGAGCGCACAGGCGATCAGCGATACTATGGCCAGACCACCCGGCATCCAGCCGAGCAGTGCGTGGGTGAGACGCACCAGGCGCTGGGGCGCGCTGCTCTCGCCCAGCAGATAGCCGGCAAAGGTGAAGAGCGGAATAGCCAGCAGGATCGGCATCTCGGCAATGCGAAAGAACTCGATGGCGACAACCGAGAGATCCACTTCCGAGCGATAGAAACCGAGCATGGCACTGGCGGCGATAATGGTAAACAGCGGCGCACCCAGCAGCGCCAACAGCAACAGTAGAAGGCCGATAAGGATCATCATGGCGATGCCCCCCCTGCCGTCCGACCAAGCAGGGTGTGAAGCAAAAAACGGAGGCCCATAAGGGTAAAACCGATGGGGATAATCAGTTCGCAGAGCCAGGCGGGAATATTGAGAAAGAGTGTCGCACCCGCCTCCATCTCAAAAAGAACAAAGCGCAGGCCATGCCAGGCGACCAGCAGGCAGACGATAGCGGCAAAGCTGTCGGTAAGGCGGTGGATCCACCCTTTATGTCTCTCCGACAAGTAGTGGCTGATCACATCAATGCTGATGTGGCGGCTGTCGCGGGCGGCAACCATCGCCCCCAGCAAACCAACCCAGAGCACCAGAATGCGCAGGGTGGGATCGGCCCAGACAAAACCGCCATCGAAGAGGTTGCGCAGAAATATCTGTGCACCTGAAAGCCCTATCATCGCTGTCAGTAGCGCAACCAGAAAGCCCTCTTCAATCAGCAGTAGTGCTTGCAGCAGGCGTTTCATCACAATCGTAACTTCTCAATAAGTTCGTGCACCGGGCCCTGCCAACTGAGAAGGCCCACCTGACTGTAGGAGCGAACTTGTTCGCGATTAGCTTCGTAGAACACTCTTCGCGAACAAGTTCGCTCCTACGCTAAAAGTTTCGTAATCCCTCAATAATCCTGTGTAGTGGAACAACTCATACACCCCTATGGCACGGGCTTATTGAGAAGTTACCTCACGATCACGTTTATTGTCTGAACTCTTTGAGTATTTTCTTTATTCTCATAAACAGCTCGACCGAGTAGGCGCCGTCTCTCCCCATCTCGTCTACTGCCCGATCCGTGGCGGCCCGCCACTTATCCATATCACCCAGGGCCGGGGTATTGAAGCGGATACCTTGCTTTTTAAGCGCCTCGCGGGCATTGATATTATCTTTTCTACTCTGCCTGTTGATTTTGTCGAAGACCTTGCGCATCTCCTGCTCAAGAGCATCTCGATCCACCGCAGAAAGCTTGCCGAGGGCCTTCTCATGGATCACCAGGCTGCCGTAGAGATAGAGCAGGGGGATATCGGTAAGATGTTTGATGCGGGTGTGCCACTGCAGGGTGATGGCACCAACGGGTGAGGTTCCCACCGTGTTGATCAATCCGGTCTGAAGGCCAGTGAGCACATCGGTCAGCGGCAGGGGGATGGGAGAGACACCTACCGCCTTGAAAGCAGCCTGACTGATGGGGTCGCCTTCGGGGGCCCACACCTTCTGCTGCTGTAGATCATTGAGGTTGTTGAGTTGGGTTGCCGACATCAGGTAGGCAAATCCCCCTTCGCTGAATCCGTAACTGGCAAAACCCTTCTCCCGGAGAGCCGTCTCGATCAGTGGATCCATCTGCTGGCGCACATAATCTACCTCGGCAAAAGAGCGGAAGAGAAAGGGCAGGCTGTAGAGGTTAAGATCGGGATTGATCGCCGCCAGACCACCCCCGGTAATCGCCCCACCGTGGAGTTGGCCAATGCGGATCTTACGCATCAGGCTCTTGTCGTTACCCATCACCCCGCCGGGGTAGAAGCGCAGCTTGACCCGCCCTTCGGTTCGCTTATCTATGACTCTTGCC
>JBEVXT010000433.1:0-3254 GCA_040505955.1 Sedimenticola sp.
AGGTCAAGGTCATCCTTCAAGGTCAAATTTACAAAATAGCTTATAACTTTGGAACCCTTGCAGATACAATTGGAAGGCCATGGCAACTCGTTGACTCTGTTGGCAGTGAGAAGGTTTTTTGTGGCTCGTGGGGTGTGGCATGGCGCACCATCCTGCGTGAATACCATCCCTCTAGTCTGTCGTACGTATGGAATTGCCACAGGTCTGAGAATTTCAGCTTGGTATCTGGCTGCGTTAAGGTTTCCATTGACTCGCAATTATGAAAGGAAAACTACAAAAACGGCATAAAATGTGATTTTTTATTTGAGGGTTGTCTTACGTAGAATAAGCATTACTTGAAAACTAAAACAAATATTGAACGGAACTTTCAGGAAGTACTTAATAATATAGTATAGTATTTATGTGCATAATTTCATAACCATATATTCTGGATTCATCAAATTATTTACAAAATGGTATCGGTCTAGTTAGCTCTTTTGAGTAGTGTATATTCTGCTGCTGCCCAACAAGATACCTACAGGTACAACCATGCACTGGTATCAGCTGTTTCTGGTAACATGAGAACACTGCTGGGCTGTACTGCCAGGAGTAGTAGACCAATGCTGCAGCAGATGCAGATAGGACTTTGAGTAAACAACAAGTGTGCTTACATTGAGATTAATACTTTTTTGTAAGTCATAATACATAATATTAATTGTTATAATCGCAAATCAAATCACAAATTAGTAAATTATGTCTTCTCAAAAATTACTCAAGAGGCCACACGAAAATGAGGACAATGAGGTAGATGGCTACCTACACGAAGTGTCACCGATTAAGATGTCACGTAGTAACAACCGGTATTTCAATGCGAAGATTCAGACTGATCGCGAACGTTATTCAGAACTCGTCTGTTTCGACATCGGCCGCCACCCAGTAATGAAGACAGCTGCGGAGAAACTTACTCCAGTGAAGTTGCAAGAAATTCGTGAGGTGCCAAGCCAAAAGAAAGGCGGTTCAACTGACATACTGGTTAATCATCGATCGATACTAACAGTCACAAAACATTTAAAGTTTCAAGCAAGGATTCCAAAACCTTCTGATGAACTGGAGATGGAAATCAAGAAAATAAAGAATATTGCGGCATTCAACAAGGTAAGTTTTTGACAGTGACAACTGCATGTGTTTAACTGGCTGACTGAAAAGTCGCTGGTTAAATAGTGATAGCTCCAGCGTCTGTCTGTTTGTCTGACATCTGTTGATGAATTGTTACAAGTGTGATCAATGGTGAAGTTATACACATTTAGAGTGACAGATCTCTTTGGACCTAGCTGTCACTCTCTAGTTATACCCCCACAAACGTAGTTTAGGGGGGGTATATAGGAGTCAGCTTGTCGGTCGGTCCGTCCGTCCGTCTGTCGGTTGCGAATTACGCAAGCGCCGAAGGCGCTTAGTGAGCACCACAGGTGCTCCTGTGAGGTCGCTGGTGATAGTGATAGCTTCCCACCCACTGTGCCCCACCAATGACAGTGCACCACCGCCCACTGTGCCCCAGCACACACTGTGCACCCACCTTACAATGTGTCCGCCAACCATCCGACTATGCTCCACCACACACTGTACCCCACCAACCCACACTACTACACTGGGTGGAACATCATGCCATTTACTAGTTGTGCAGTTTCCATGAAAATATCATAGAACAGCATTTTTGTCATAAAACGGCTATGTGAACTAACAAAATTAAGCTGCAAAAATTCTGCGTACTGAAATGACGTCATTTACGTCACCTAACAGTTTTTAATGTTTCAAACACACGTCATTTAATGAAGGGACATGCCGTATTCACATTAATGATGATTTACACAATCTGTGATCTGATCATGCATGCACGACAGTGTATGTTGTGTTTCTGTACCTCATCTAGTTTTCCTGCAATGAAGGGTCCCGAGTATGACATTAAACTGCTCCGGTAGTTACACCTTCAACTACCGAATGAGAAGAGCAATTTAACGATGGGGTTCATCCTTACAGGAATCCCTTTCAACCTGGTTTGCTGCTCATTTGCACAACGTATATCTTTTGGCTTTTTTTCTCTTTTGGCTTTTAGTACGGTGTGAAAAGCGAACCAGGTTATACCCTGAATAAGGTAGTAAGATGAGTGCTAGTCCTACTGCTTTATAGTGATGGGGAGGCCCAGTGATTCTGGTGTGGTGAGGACCTGGCACCAACATCTGGATTTTCTGAGATCAGGACTGAATGTGTACATCATATAGGCGTGAGACACTAGGTTTCTGGATGTAAGCAATCAGCCCTGATTTCGGGATTTCCCCCTCAGGACAGGACAATACGGGATCGACCCCGTTGGACCCGTCTGTATATGACCTCGCTGTTGAACGGACGCTAAACCATAATCAAATCAAAATCAAATCAAATCCTGCAATGAAGCCACACACACGATGGGACGTTTTTACTTTTGTTCAGTATAGTATGTGAATTAAGAGACTACATGTTATATATGTGGAATTTATATAAATATACTCTTTTACTGCCCCACTTTCAGATTTAGAATTAGATATATAGATACAAATTGTGTGTGTATGACTCTCGGAATAGATGGGCTGATAGCGCAGTTGGGAGCGAGCTGGATTGCCACCCTGGCGACCCGGGTTCGATTCCCGACTTGGGCGACAAAAATACTAAATGTATTTTCCATCTACATAATCCACGTATACAGTGTCTGGTTCTACCCAGAATATATGTGGCGGTATGCAAGATCATGTAACCAATTGCCACCGTTAAATCTGAGCATTTATTTATTATGACTCTTGGATTAAACTCTTTTTGGACATCTACCAGTGCTCCAGTTAAGCTGTGTCCTTGCGTCAAAAACACAACAGATTTGCCCCAAAACGCAAGGAATATTATTTCAGTGCGTCTCGAAAACGCATCGAATTCACGGGTGACGCAAGCAGTTTTAATCCCGAGCGTAACCTCACAGTTTGGTCAGCTACATAGCATGTCATAGCTGATAATTTGTTTCACGTTTAGTTGTTTACCGACCGTGAAATTTCTGTAGACTGGTCGGTAAAAATAGATAGTGAGCCTCCAACAAGTGCGTTTCTAGATAGGAAATTACACTCGCAAGTTCGCAACCAGTCAAACGATCCCAATAAAGATTACATAGGCGCTTTATTAATTTGGTTTTCATAGCGCACTGAAGCAATTGCAATTTAAGCGTCTGTCGGATAATGATCCTTTTGTGGAAGATGTCG
>JBEVXT010000434.1:0-4340 GCA_040505955.1 Sedimenticola sp.
TTTTTTTTTTTTTTTTAATGACCGGATTGTAGTTACAAGTATTGCTGAATAGTGGAAACTGATTTTGTTTCGACATTATTCGTACAGGACTGCAACAATGGATGTGATCAAAAACCAAGCTACGCCAAACCAAAGCGCAACCCAGCCAACGATTGAGATAATTGCTACTGTGATATAAAGTACTCCCTGGTCTGATGCTTCAACAGTCCTAGAAAGTAACCTGTCCCTAAAGTACTCAAATGATTTACGCCGCACATTCGGAATCCCAAATATCTCGACTATCAGGAGATATCCGTCACCATTTATGATCGGCATGAGCGTAACTATGGCACCAAATAAACCGGCCATAATAGTAATTATAGGGATGTACTCGCCAATACCGAGAAAGGGACCTGTGAGGAAAAGAAGATAGCCGATCGCCGCAAATAATAGGCTTGCAATGGGACCCGCCAGTATAGCTGTAACGCGAGATTTCAGAGTCAATCTCTCCCAATTTTTGCTATCTGGTTTGGTCCAAGCAAACGGGAGCAGGAAGTATATTGCAAAGCCGGTTTCGCGAATCCGAACTCCTTGTGCGCGGCACGCAAGAATATGCCCGGCTTCATGAACGATGCCTGAGGCTAGGGTTAGCAAGTAGAGTCCCAGCCAACCCCAGCCTGAGATTGCCCTTTGTGCGCCCTCCACGAGAGACGGCCAGAGGAAAACTGTGACGGCTATAGTGGATATGGCAACTGAGACAAATATCCACCCAACTACACAAACTATTCCTTTCGGAAACCGATCCAGAAGCCGCCTGGCCCAGGCATCTGGATTTCCTCTCCAAAGAGTCAGAATTACAAGTGGACTGAACCCTCGAAAGTTAAAGCCAGTAAAGGGGTCTCGGCGGCAGTCATCCATGCCATCGATTTGGAGAATACCAAGCTTGAGCAGGTGTTGTTCATATGAAACTAGCCGATCAAATGTTATTTGAATCCCGAGTGACTCGAGCGAAGCTATAATATGTTCGTACGTAGCATTGTCTTTGAACTCTGCTGCGACAATCATTTCGGTATTGCCAAGAATCCATTGGCGGTCGGTCACTGAATTCGACACTGAGAATCGTTGGCCGCGGGAACTAGTTCCAAAAGTTTCCCGTGTAACGTGAGCCGGGAAATGCCCCCTACAAATCGACTGTCTATTGAGAAGATTTGTCTGCATTCAACGCCCTAAGTCGAACGGAAAGTCTAAGTTCGGAACAGTAGTGAGCTCCGTCGGATTGCAGCCATAAGCGGTCTGGTGCAGGACGCATCTCTGAAATGACAATGGAGTCATCATTTTTGGAAGCCCGAGCCAACATATCTGCTGCCAAAGGATTATTAAAGTCAACGAACATGGGTTTGGGCTCAGACGAGCTTTTTACAAAAACAAATCTCGGCATACCTTTGGATTCAGCCCATTGTCTGATGGCAAGAAAATCATCAGCGGACTCAGCAGGGGCTAGAGGAAAAGTGAGAGTTCGACCAATGCTCCAGGTTCGTCGTTTAATAATCATACTGGAAGAAGTTATCCGTGACTCAAGATGCCCTCCCGATACCGCGTTTGCAGTTGAAAACAGGATGCGATGAAGATCGCTTGAACATACCGTAACCAAGTCATCTTCAGCACCACTATGAATATCGCGTACAAACAAAACAGAGTCCTTAAGTACTACCTCACAGCGGCTTGAAGGAATGCTCTGTCTGAGGCGGCTGTGGCCATTTGGAAGCATAATTTCCGTAAGTCGTGCTGATTGTGGCCATGAAATATGCGAACGTTGGTACGTCTTGGCTGAATCAGCTAGTTGCAGTCTTGGCCTTTCCAGCCAGGTAGTGACTTCCTCGGTTACACTATCAACGTCAGGACAAAATGGCATCGCAACAGGCTGTACTGCAGTAAGTACAGCCGGATGAATTTCGCCAAGAACTAGTCTCCAATCCTCTCCGTTCTGAAGATTTTCATCCCCTCTTTCGATCAGTATGTCCGGCGAGACGATGTCAACGCCCAAACAGTGACTCATATCAATGGATGGTTTCAAGAGCGCACAGATTGCCTGTGCATCTTCTACTGTCAATTCAATTTCGCGATGCTTAACACGTTCGGCAAGAGCACTATTCCAAGCAAGCTTTAGTTTTTCGGTAATTTCCCGAGAGATGCCGTCCCAATTTTCATCCTTTTGATTGCGCAACATAGCTATGAGAGGAACTGACTTACTCTCATCACCACCGAGGGATCGAAAATGCTCGATTTGGCGTCGATTAAGTCGTAGCGCAGCAATTTCTGACACTGTACGATGTATTAACAATACCGGGGCCAAACCTAGTGTCAATCGAGTTGCGAAGGAAGGGCCAAGTGACATAGTCATATTGCGTGAACAATCTTCATAAAACGGGAACCGTCCGACATACATTGACCCGGTAGAGCGAGTTGTGGCAATACCAGCATCGGTTAGATGCTTGCGAACTTGAACGTCGATTTTTTGTCGCGTATTGAGACATCCACTTTCAAATTCAGAAAGATAGCCCTTGATTGACTTGATGAATGTCAGCCACTTAGAACTTCCTGTTCTGGAAATAGCATCTTCCAATAGCGTGATAGGTTCGATGACTCCGGGGGCTGGGATAATTGCGGGAAGCAATATTTCTGAGTTTAATAAGTCTGATAGCCATGAAATGGCGTTTTCCAGGTTGTCCCCGGTGGCATTACAAGCCTCTTGCCAGAGAATGCCGTCTGTCGTTGCAGCTTCTACGATTGACATAGCCTGTATGACGGGAGCGGGAAGTAGTGGGGTTACAACAGTAGGAATGTACAATGCACCGTCCCTGATAGTGCATGCTGGATTAAGCCTAACTGGTATGTCACTCTGAATACTGACATCAGAGACTATGGCATTTGCGATCGCCTCCGTAACCCAGTACTCAAGAGCAACGCATCGCTGTTTTGTGATAGAGCCTTCTTCATGCATGCTCGTAATGGCTTTAGTCTGAGTTGTGAAGTGGCCCCAAGCAATTGGCCCAAAAAAGCTCGTCGTGTCATTCTTCGCACAAAATCTTTGTAAATACCTCCACCCAAGGCGGACTCGTTCTCGAGTTCTCCGATTTACTATATCCAATGACCCTTGGGCCAGTTGATCGATTCTTTTGAGGGCCTCTGGGTTGGAGAGATACAGCGCTTCCCGTGCCAAGGGAGTCGAGAGTTTAGTAACGAGATTTTTTCGAGTACTTGCCATCGCTTCAACAAAAACAACCGCTCGCATATCCTCCGGTGCATTTTTTAGGCGCGCAATTAAATTAGGTTGAAATGCTATTTCTTCAAGTCCTGACACTGGAAAGCCAGCGCTCCGTAACCAAAACCAAGAAAACCACTCGGCAATTCCGATATTTGCAACTTCAATCGAGACTGTCTTTTTATGATCTAGAATCGAGTTAGACACTTCTTTGCACAACACCTCGAGAAACAAGTTCTCCCAACACATATGCTGCATCCGGTACTGTGACATTAATACCCCGATGCGCTAAACGTGCTAATAGAGAGCGTAGGGATGAGGTATCGCGCTTTATTTCTGCCATCAAAGCTGCTGACAGTGGCATTAGTGAAGATATTTGCGGATTGCGGGAAGGATCTTTTAGACTGATCAAGTAAGTACAATCAGCTAGTGGCGAGTTTTCTCGTCCAAGTAGCTCTGGACTCCTCAGCCAGCCACTCAAGTCGTGACGGGTAGAAACGATTTCAGCGTTGCTTGATGCTTCCCAAATGATGCTTTTGTCATCGAAATTCATAGGGTTAGCAGGTGAGATGTTTGGCGTTTGGGCTGCGGCAATCCGTACGAGTGAGCCAGCGACACGTTCGATTTCTATTAAGTCACGCAATCCATTGGGTTTTTCCGTTTCCTTCTGTTCAGCGAGCCAGTCTAGAATTCTCGCACAGTAAGTGTAAACATATGGGCCATAATCATGCCATTTGATGGAATCGAGAAATGGGACGGCCATACTTCTTAGGTCAGCTCCGGAATTACGTAGTGCACGATAGGTCAGGGAAGCTGCTGTTTCAAGTGCGTTTTCAAATGAGCTGACAAGACGGTAACGGTAGTTGGTCACGGATATTCGAACTGCATTTTCGTTGCTCGCATAGGCATGGACAACCTCTAATTCGTTAGGTGACAACTTAAACTCGCTCATTAGATTGGCATCGACATCAAACATTTTTCGCTGCAGATCTGGAGATCGCAATATGCGCCGCCATACTCGGAATACGGTTTGTGCTTCCATCGTTCTCTCCTCCTTCAATGAGTGGAACATTGTGTGCGCGCCCAAACAGCCCGCGCA
>JBEVXT010000435.1:0-4784 GCA_040505955.1 Sedimenticola sp.
GCACCACTCCGGCTTCTATTTTTGTTATCTACTGTTTCTTTCAGTGTCGTTACGGCTTACCGCCTGAACTTTTGGAGCAAGGTGCTGCAAACAGAGCACTCTTGTCTACCTGTACCCCTTATTTAGTTCAGTTTAGAGGGGTAAACATCACTCGTTTGGGTAATGAATTGGTTTTTATTGAAAATAGTCGGGATTCTAACTATTTGAAATAAAAGAATAAATGAAGGAAAGGAGTAAGATTTAGTCTCTTGTCAAGTAGTGTGCGTCCAGTAACATGAAAAGCGTGACGCAGAGATCGCAAAAAGAGACAAAGTACGCAGAGAACTTAATGATAAATCAAAGTGACTATGTACATTAATCGGGAACTCAAGCGTAGGAGCGAACTTGTTCGCGAAGAGCACGTTTCGGAGTCCATCGCGACCAGTGGCAGTAAGCCCCTGTTCTCAGAGGTGAAGTGGTCAGCTACAGATATAGGCGATGACATTAACCCGATGAGTCAATGCCATTTGGTTACTTCAATAATGGAAGAGCAAGAGCATGGCTTGTCGGCATATCTAAATTATGAGAGGAGGGATGTGGAATACCACCAACGCATATCATTGTGACTACTGAATATAGTC
The DNA here is from genome assembly GCA_040505955.1 of Sedimenticola sp. Classification (GTDB taxonomy): domain Bacteria; phylum Pseudomonadota; class Gammaproteobacteria; order Chromatiales; family Chromatiaceae; genus Vondammii. The sequence goes on from JBEVXT010000435.1 coordinate 621, forward strand.
AGTATCCGTATTCATCAAGACTTCTTCCGTAACTATATCCCCCCCATTACTGAGGACGATAAGGGAGATCATTTATCGGTGTTGCTGGCAAGCCTACAGAAAGAAGTTTGTTTATCTATCAGTTGTATTAGTATGCACTGGATTGTACTATTTCGACATTCGCTTAATTCCTGTGCGGATAATAGGTGTTTATATGTCAAATCAAGTGCTTACAGTGAAAGAGGTCGCCGAATATCTCAAGGTCAATGACCGCACAGTGTATCGAATGGCGGCAAGCGGGAAGATCCCAGCCTTTAAGGTAGGGGCTTCCTGGCGTTTCAAACTACAGGAGCTGGAGGCATGGATAGCCAGTCAACACAATCAGAATGAACTGGGCGGGAAGTCTGAATGACGATTACCGACTACCACGCCAAGTACTATGCTCATGAGCTAAGTAAACGCTGTTCGTCTGATAGCCTGGAAAAGCTCACCGGCACCCTGATGGATGCACAGGTGGATCTCAATCCCCACCAGGTTGAGGCTGCACTGTTTGCCTTCAAGTCACCCCTCTCCAATACGGTTATTCAGGATCTGTGCTTGTTCGCTATCAAATGGGTGGTGATATGATGATTAATTTAATGAATACAATAAGATATAATTATTGGTCTGATTCGGATAGATTGATCTTTCCTGCAGTTGGAATCATAATCCCCCATGACAACACTCCCCACGCCTCTCGCCGATGCGCACCATGGGGAGTTACTTATTTTGGAAGAGATGGACTGTTTTCCCTTGTGCCGAGCGTGAAAAACGCTATAATCAGGTGTAACAAAACCCGCCAAGGCTATGTTCTTCGGAATACCCTCAAACTGGCGGGTTACTTTTTTCTGGCCTCCAAAAATCGAGGAGGACAGTTCCCATGAGCAAGGTGGCATTCGCCAAATCTGCAAAATCCTTTGAAGAACAGCGCCAGCTTCTGGTTGAACGCGGTTTAACCGTTAATGAAGAGGAGTCAGCACTTCATGCGCTTAGTCATATCAATTATTACAGGCTCAGCGCTTACTGGATTCCACTGTTGACCAGTAGAGGAGAAAACGCTTTTCAGGAAGGCGTCACTTTTGACGACATCCTCAACCTCTACATTTTTGATCGTGAGCTGCGCCTATTAGTTATCGATGCCATTGAGCGTATCGAGATCTCCTTTCGTACACAGTGGGCGCACCAATTGTCGTTGAAGTATGGCCCACATGCCTATTTCGTCGATAGCAGAGGGATACGCAAAAAAGACTACTGGTTGCGGGATAACATTGCCGATTTGAAAGCGCACCTTGGGCGTAGTGATGAGCTTTTTATCGGGCATTTCAAAAATACCTATGAAGAGGAGTTGCCACCTGCATGGGTGAGCTGTGAAGTTATGTCGTTGGGACTTCTATCTCGCTGGTATTCCAACCTCAATGCTTATCCTGCGAGAACGGCGATTGCTAATGCCTATGGACTCAACGAGTCCGTATTGGAAGGTGTTATGGAACACCTGACCTATATTCGTAATCTCTGTGCCCATCACAGCAGGCTGTGGAATCGTCGTCTGACGAAGTTGATGCCACTACCAAGAACTAAGCCTACAGGGTTGCGTGAGGATATGACGGATGGCACTGATCGAAAAATATACAACTCAATGGTGATGATGGCCTATTTGATGGATGTGATCTGTATTGATCATCATTGGAAGCAGCGCCTGAAGGATCTGATTACAGAACACAATATTGATACGAGCAAAATGGGCTTTCCTGCTGATTGGCAGGCCAAGTCCATTTGGCAATGAATAAGAATATACAGAATATCGAGTGATGTTATGAGTACTGATGACCTGAATACTGAGATGAATGGAGAGTGAAGGAAAATGTCTGATCATTGAGTTTAAATCATCAGATGTGGAGATAACTAACCACATTAATCAGATGACGAAATACTGCATGTTGATCGCCAACTATGGGGTTGTTAAAGCAACTAAGTTCGTAACTATTCAGCACCACAAAGAAATCGCCGGTAACTGTTCAAATTGCCCCTAAAAGCCACATTTATGGTGGAATGGAGGTGTCGTAGGAGCGAACTTGTTCGCGATGGACTCCGATACGTGCTCTTCGCGAACAAGTTCACTCCTACACCCGAACTAAACTTTGCACCAGCTGAATAGTTACCTAAGTTCTACTGCTATCTCATTGGTGAGAAATTTAATTCGCATATTAATCTTGATGATAATTACTATGAGACCGTTAATGGTGATTGGGTTAGAGATGAGAAGCGGATTATGTCTATCTCTAATGTCAGAGAGGCAATTGCATTTCAGCGCTTAGAATTGATTCAGCTTTCATCTATACACGAAAGAGCACATAGGAGAAATATGAGTTTTGCTGAACAACTTGGCTTACCAGAGCTGCTGTCAGATTAAGGGCTTTTTGGTAGATCCTGAATTTGTAACTTCTCAATAATCCCGTGCAGTGGAGCAATGCCTGCGAGGGGTGCAGTGATCTTTTTTCAGGACGTACAGCAGCACGGATGCTGTTGTGAGCGTACATGGAACTGATTACAGTGTGTACTGAAAATAGATCACTGCACCTCTCTCCTCCAATAACATTGCCCTCCCATCAACGTAGTTTTCAGGATTTTTGCTGCAGGTTCGGTTAAATCAATGGTGAATTTTGAAGTGGATATTAACTATCCATTATCAAAATAAAATCATCACCAACTATCCACTCTCACTGCTATGAAAACCACGGCTCTGCTCTATTGGCTTGAAATTGTGGGATAAATTCCACCTGGCTCATTAATTGCTTTAATCCCACCCCAAAGAGGCGCGCCTATAAATCAGAAATAGCGCCACCCACCTGTACAACCGGAGGAACCCAGATGAGCGATAGCGAGCGTAATTTTTCACTGCTGGAAAAGCGGCTGGGCGTGTCGCGAAGGACATTTCTCAAGTTCTGCTCCGGCGTGGCGGCCTCTATGGGGCTCTCCACCCACGCGGCGACCGCCATGGCTGCTGCACTGGCGGATCCGAAAAAACGTCCGCCGGTGATCTGGCTCCACGGTCAGGAGTGTACCGGCCCTACCGAGGCGCTGCTGCGCTCCGAGCAGCCTTCTCTGGATCATCTGATTCTCGATCTTATCTCTCTTGACTATCATCAGACTCTGGATGCCGGTGCCGGTCACCATGTTGAAGAGATCAAGCGCAAGTCGATGGAGGCCAACAAGGGTAAGTACCTGCTGGTGATCGAGGGCGCTATTCCGGTGAAGGATGACGGTATCTACTGCAAGATTGGCGGTGAGACCATGCTCCATGCCACCAAAGAGGCGGCTGAACATGCGGCGGCCATCGTTGCCATCGGCTCCTGCGCCAGTTGGGGCGGGGTGCCATCCGCCGGTATCAACCCCACCGGGGCCATGGGTGCGCCCCAGGTGCTGACGGACAAGACGGTGGTGACCATTCCCGGTTGCCCACCCAACCCGGCCAACTTTATCGGCACCGTTCTCTACTTCGTTACCTACGGCAAGCTGCCGCCCCTCGATCACTTGGGTCGCCCCAAGTGGGCCTATGGTCGCCTGATTCACGAAAACTGCTATCGCCGCCCCCACTTCGATGCCGGGCGTTTTGCTGAAGAGTTTGGCGATGATGGACACCGCAAGGGTTGGTGTCTCTACAAGCTGGGCTGCAAGGGGCCTGAGACCTACAACAACTGTCCCAGCCTGGAGTACAACAATATCGGTGGCGGTGTCTGGCCTGTCGGTGTCGGCCACCCCTGCTTCGGTTGCTCCGAGGGCGGCGTCGGTTTCAATAAGCCGCTCTTCAGTCTTGCCGATGTGAAGACACATACACCGCCCAACGCTTTTCCGACCATTGAAGACCGCGGAGGAGCCAGCGGCATGACAGCGGGTGCGGCGGCGGTTGCCGGCGCTGCGGTGGGTGCGGCCATTGGCGCCACCGCCATGGCGGCGAAGAAGCTGGGCGAGAAAGAAGCCTCCTCTGACGATAGTCAGGGTTAGGGGGCGAGATGAAACGAAGAGACTTTCTCAAGGCGGCGGTGGGAGGGGCAACTACCCTCTGCACCGTCGGTGTCGCCGAGGCGCGACCCAATCTGGAGCCGACGGAGAACGCCGTCGGCATGCTCTATGACTCCACCCTTTGCG
>JBEVXT010000436.1:0-11296 GCA_040505955.1 Sedimenticola sp.
CCTTATCATAATGTATATTTTTTTTTTTTTTTTTTATTTTTCAATGTAGATCCGGTATTCAAGCTAATAATGTCGGAATACAAAAGATGCTCTTTTATGGCATGCCACTAAGAACTTTCGTATAATGCCATACACTACTAGCACCAACCCGAATTCCGTAGCCCGCCTGTTGACACCGGTATTCTGGAATCCCTCCGGAAGTAGACTGGTGTAGACTGCCTGGCAATTCCTCCGGAAGTAAACCAACGTCTGGCTGCACGGTGTGGTAAATCAATGAATCTGCAACACAATAACCATGTGTGAGCGTGGGGCTACTGCAGAATTTGCGAAATTATTATGATAATTTATATTTCAACTTATTTATTCCAGATTTGTGAAGTTTTAATTCTTTGTTCTGTAATTCTTCTACTTCTTTACGAAAGTATGTATTCTCCTTTTGTAGAATTATTCCCCTTTGTTGTTTAATTTGAAATCCGATGTTAGCGATTCAGATATGAAATGCTGTCAATCAGATTGATTTGTCGAAATACAACACTAATTCTCTCCCTTTGTTCTTTACTGTGATGTCAGCTCTATCAAAATATGATTTGCCGATTACCGAAGATTCTTTTATGTCGAAATACAACAATACGGTCTGCAAAAGCTCGAAATTAAGCGCTCGGGTCAAACCATTATGCTATATTAATTATTCTTTGCTGAAGTATTGTACTGTACGGTTTGCCGGGTTACAATACTGTACCTTTGGTTGCTTCTATCCGCTCAGCTGGTTTGTTCAAACAGCCAATTAAGATTTGCCGGAATAACTAGTACCGGTAACCCTAGATTTGCCGGATATGAACAACTAACTAGACCTCGTCATTTTCAAACCTAAATGCTGAGAGTGAGAACATGCGACATTTTTGCCAGCCATCAACATGTATGGAGATTTCCTGATAGCAAAAATGTTTATTATTCATGTGACACTAAATTAACCTTTGCCAGTATACTCTAAAAGATGCACCGATTGCAAGGCATTGTTTATTATTTAACTTTGCATTGACAATGACATTTCTCTAAGTTGATCTTGTTTTTTCAACATTTCTTTTTTTCTTTTTTCTTTTTTTTAATTTTGGTGAGTCTGACCCACCATACTATTCACCTCAGATAATCCAGTAAATCAGACTACTGGTGTGGATATCTGAATGAATTCTGTTCTGTTTCAGACAGAACAGCAAACAACATTTAAAAATGGCGCCGTCCTTGGCGGCGGTCTTTGGCAACCGGTTTTACAGAAGTAAATTCTTACTCGGTAACAGTTGCCATTGCGCAGAGAATCGGTTATTCGCAGCGCCAATGTAAGCTTTGCTCACCTGGGGCGAAGATCTGCACAGGACTCATGAAGTGGTGCGATGAGGCAGCGACACAGCTGGTCCAATATCGGCAGAACAACGTCCTTCTTGAGCGGTAGTGACTAAGCAAGTGAAGATCCCGCCTCGGCCACGGGAACCTCGTCGGATCTCGCGCACCTGCACCCCGGTTCCCGGCTCGGCCCACGACTCGCGCCTTCGCTCCAACGTACCCGTTGTCACCAGGTTAAGAACCACTACACTCCTCCCCATCATATAGGATTGGATCTTCTCCACAGGGGAAGGGCGATGACATGTAGTCGCCCAGGAAATCCGCAAGGCAGCTTTCCGGAGTATCAGTAATTGTCGTAGTCACATTCGGGCTTCTTCTGACTTCGTGTATACCTTCTCTGTTGGACCAGGTCATCCGCATAACAGTCAACCAGGCCGTCAAGATGATCGTCGGTCTCTGTATCCTCGGTTGGAAAGGTCGTCCGCATGACAGTCGACCAGGTAGTCAATATCCTCTCAAATCCGGGGTCTATGTCTTCACTCAAGGTCGTCTGCATCGCGGTCGACCGGCGAAGTATGGTGGTGCTGTTTAAAGACGGTAGAGGGAGCGAGCATTGGCTACTGTCTGAGCCAACAGCTGCTCCACGGAACATCCACGGTGTCTGGCCACGTGAGACGCCACATCTCCGATGAATGCCGGGGTATTCGGGCCCTTGGAATTCGGTCGCATGTAGGGGGAGTCTGTCTCCAGCAGCAAGCGATCCGCCGGGATCCAACGCAGAGCCGCAATCTGTGGACGGGTGAAGGTCTGCACCCGACCAGCGTAGCCGAAGTGACAGCGTGGAAAGTACTCCAGCCAGGACTTGACTAGCACAATGTCACCTGTACAGCAGTGTAGATGTATCTTCTGCGTTGGAGCTAGGTTCGCCCGAGCCAGCTGCAGACAGTCCCAGCTTGCCGATGCTGCGGTGGGGCCTCGATCTCGGAGATGTATCACGAGCGGATCTATCGGCTTCGAACGTTCACACAATAATTTGAAGGCCTCGCGCTGCTTGGGCCACGATTCTTCAGGTTCGGTGTAGTCGAGACCAATTTCACCCAGGGCCACCACCGCAGGGTCGCCCCTCAGGGTGTCGAACCTCGCCAGCGTAGATGCTAAGGCCGCCGGGGGCAACGCAGTCATATGCCGCGGGTGTAGTCCCAGGGCGCAACGGAATCCTGCGTTCGTCGGGAACTGCGATGGGTAGGTCGCCGGATCGCAGAATACACATACTCCCCCAACCACATCCACTGGCAAACGCGGGTTAGCCGAAACGGTAGCCTCTAGGAGTGCGGGTATCGAGAGCGGTCTATCGGTCCCCAGGATCTCAGATGTGGCCCGGTCAAGATGAAAGTGGCTGTCTATAGCCGACAAGCCCACCAGCGAGGCTGACGTGAAGACGGACGTCTCCAACGGGTAAGGCGGTGGCAAGTCTTCATGTGCCTCGGAGAGAATTTCCTCTTCTTCATCCTCGAACCCCACCTGATCCAAGGTCTCGAACTCGACGATCTCCTCGTCACTAGCTGCTGGACTCGCCTTCTGTGACCGCGAGGTCTCGGTATCGGTAGTGGTCTTGAGAGGCTTCATGGCCCGAAACTCGAGTCGAAGAGCTGGGGAAAGACGCACAAGGAGCGGAACAAGCACTCTCCAGTGGAATAGCAGGGCTCTGGAGTTCAACGGGTGAAACTGGAAGGTCGACGGCACTTCCCACCCCTGGTTATGGCAGATCCTATGGATCCAGGGGATATCGTGGTTCTGGTCGACATAGCTCGAGTGGGATAAGCAATCTTCCCGGTTCATCCACACGAACAGCTCATCTAATGAATTCACTCCCACGCTTTGCTGGGCTAGCCACATCAACGCCGTCTGTCGGTTTTCGTCGTGTCCGGGCATGAAGAGGCGGTCATTCCGAAACATTGGTGGGAGATGCTTCTCCATGACGTGACGGCGAAGATGGAACACTTTGCAGTCTGACGAGAATGGACATGGGATGGATCGTCGTTTCGATGACGCTTTAGCGGAACTGTTGATCTCACTTGTGGGAGGCACCAAACTGCTGGCTTCCCCCTCACGATTATGGACTTCCAACGGTGCGATGATCTTGGCAGGCTCCGGGGAACCTATCCGTATGTGTGAGACTGCTGTCCCCCGAACGTCGGACCGAGACCTCGTCCGAGTTGACGTTGTCGATCTTCGATCCGGACGCGCTCCCCTCAGCTTGAGGTCCCGCTCTCGTTGACTCAAACTGATGGTCGACTGAGAGACCCTCTGATCACCGGCACCCCTGTTCTGATTGGCGGACGATCCCGATGATTTCGTCCTCAATGGCGATCTTGCCGATTTCTGTCCCGAGGACGCCGACGATGTCTTGGTCGAGGAGACCCCAGTCGTCCGTTGGGTCGACTGAGGGGGATCTGACGATCGCGATGTCTGCGTCTCTGGAACCAATCTGGAAGGCAGCGGCGGAAATTCAGAAGCGCTGCCGCAGTCGGATCGCAGGCAGGGTATGGATCGGTCGTACTTGGACCGGACGTCCTTCTGCATAGAAGGCCGCGAAGTCACACTCTGGACGGGCGATCGTCGGGGCTTCTTCGATGCACAGCCCAACACTTCCTCACAGAACTTGTCGCTCATGAGATAGGTAGCATTCTTCCTCAACCCGGAGATGAAGGACTCCCGTATACTGCGAGGTTTATCCCGGGCAAGGTTGTATTGGCCTGCTATAGCCGACTGCAGCTTCTTCGCATTCACGGGTAGCATCTGGAGGTATCCGATGAGCTCCTTGCCGGACGACCACAGTCTCTTTTGGTTGGTGAACATCTCCACCTCCTCGTACGAGTACTTGGTGTACTTCCCGCCGGGTGCGACGTTTTCCTGCTCGACCTCCACGGCAGCATGCGTGACGTCCCTGTCCCTCTCATTCCCCCTCCAGCTACGTTTAGGGCTGTCTTCCATTCTGCCAAATAAAACGCGAACCGATTAAACTACCGATTGCCTATTAATGACCTACCTCGCACGGGGGACACGTATAAAGATCTATGCTTTCCGCATCTATTTCAGAGATGTTCACACAATGCCCATGGTACCATTCGTGACATGCATCGCACTGAATCATGAACCCCCCATCATCCGGCCCTCGGCACAAACAATACAATTCCGCGGAGGTCTGGACGGTACTGGTCTCTGGTTCTTCAGTTTCGGCACCTGGCGAGGTCATCTGACTCCTGGCCTTGCACAACCAGGAGGGAAGATCAACGGTCAAGCATGGCTTCATCCGGTCGTGATTAACAGTCGACACCATCTTCCGCATTTGCACCTTGTACAGGTAAGGCGTAATACGCTTCACCACAAGGCCTGGACCGTTCCACTGGATCGAGAGTTTCTTCGAAGTCCCCTTCTTGCTCGCAGTATTCAAGATATACACAGCATCTCCCACCGAGTACGCACGGGCATGAACCCGTAGGTCATAGTCCTTTTTCATGACCTTCTGACTTTGCTTCAGCGTCTGGCGGGCCACTTCGTGTGAAGCTCTAATCCCCTCTTCTAGCCGTGTGACATACTGCTCCAGATCTGTCTCTGATGGCGCGGGTAGGCCGGGGTACACAAGTTCAGCTGGCATTATCACTTCTCTCCCCAACATTAATCGATTAGGTGTGAAGCCTGTACTGCGATTAACCGAAGCCCTCAAGGCCGCAGCAATTTGAGGCAGAAGTGAATCCCAATCATGCTGGTTCCTACCGACAAAACAACGGACAGCATCCATCAAAGTACGGTTATACCGTTCGACTTGTCCGTTTGCAGATGGACGATAAGCCGTAGTTCTGGTCTTGGTGATTTGCAATAGCTCGCAAACATGGGAAAACAACTTGCTCTCAAAATTGCTACCCCGGTCGGTGTGGATTTGCAACGGTATCCCGAACCTGCTGAAAAACTGATCTACTGCAGCTCGGGCGGTTATCTCTGCAGTCTGGGATGGTAGCGGCACACATTCAACCCACTTCGTGTACTGGTCCACCATCACCAGTATATGCTCGTTGCCATTCTTTGTCTTCGGCAAAGGTCCCAGAAAGTCTAGGTGAACTCTCTCCATAGGTACCCCTGCATGGAATGTTGACATCTCGCATCTGGACCGTCTGTTGGACTTCTTCCACTGGCTACATTCCGGGCATGAAGCAACAAACGCAGTGATATCTTGTGACATTCGATGCCAGTAATACTTCGCCTTGATGCGCTGTGTAGTCCGCTCAGCTCCCTGATGACCAGCTAACGGGATTCTGTGACTTAGGGACATAATCTCATCACGGTTAGCCTGTGGCACCAGAAGCTGTCGGAGCCCCGTCTTTGGATTTTTCCGCCATATGAGGTCATTCTCTAACGAAAAACAATCCCGGTTGACCCAATAATGTTTGGTTGAACGGTTGGCCAGAAATATATTACCCTCCGAAGGTTCATCCCCAAACTTCAGCCATTGCCAGAGCATCTTGAAGTCTTCGTCTCGCTGTTGTTGTAGACACAGATCCTCCTGCTGGAAATCCCACACTGATACGGTTAAGGCTAATTGGTTCACCTTCGCGTCACTGTCCGGGCCAACGAACAGCTGGGCAATGTCTTTCAGGTACTGCTCTACTCCACTCGGGCGTGCCTGCATGGTCAACGGAACCGCTTCATCAACGTCTTCCGCGAAAGAACCCCAACGTGAATGGACACGTTGACAATAGGCGCAACCCCCGCACGGCAAGGTCGACAACTCTGTCCCAAGACGATATTGGTCACATAACCGGTCTTCGGGAATCCTGGATAGCGCATCGGCATTGACGTGCTTGCTGCCTGGGCGATGCACCACTGTCATGTCGTACTGACTCAGTTCTTCTAGCCAACGAGCAATCTGTCCTTGAGGTTCTTTGAAGCTCATTAGCCACGTCAAGCTGTTGTGATCGGTCCTGAGAGTGAAAGGTCGCCCCAGCAGATAATGTCGATACTGACGAGTGAATCTGACTACGGCAAGAAGCTCCTTCCGAGTAGTGCAGTATCGCAGCTGTTCCTTGGTCAGTGAAAAAGAACCGTACGAAATTGCTCTCTCCACGCCATCCTGGACTTGAATTAGCTGAGCTCCAATAGCGTAATCAGAAGCGTCGGTGTCCAGTATGAACTGATCCTGCCGGTTGGGTAACCCTAACACAGGAGCTGTGGTTAAAGCTGACTTCAAATCGGTGAAGGCTGCCTCTTGGTCCTCGCCCCAAACAAACTTCTGCTTGCCCGTCAGCTTGTACAGTGGTACCGCCCGCTTAGCATACTCCGGGATGAAGATTCGGTGGTAATTGACGAGTCCCAGGAACCGCTCTACATCCTTGGTACAGGTCGGCCGCTTCCACTCTCTCACCGCAGCGACATCCCCATCTGCCAGTTCTAGTCCATCCGGACCCACCCAGCGGCCTAGAAACTCCACCTTGGTTGCAAAGAGTTGACACTTCTTAGGTTTGAGTTTAAGCTGATACGAGCGAAACCGCTGGAAGATCTGGCTGAGAGTCTCAAGGTGTTCGCAGAAGGTCCTTCCCAACGCCAAAATGTCGTCCAAGAATGCCAATAGACGATTCCAGGTTAAGCCCTGTAGCACCAGATTCATCACCCGGGAGTATGTGGCCGGTGCGTTGCATAGGCCGAAGCTCATACGCACGAATTGGTACAGCCCGAACTTCGTACTGAACGCAGTCTTCTTCTGATCTCCTTCAGCAATCCGGATCTGCCAATACGCGGAGTTAGCGTCCAACTTCGAGAACCAACGTTGACCGGTCAGGCTATCCATACAGTCTTCTACCAGCGGAAGTGGGTACACGTCTTTGGTGGTCACCTTGTTCAGTGCCCGGAAGTCCAGGCACCATCTGACATTCCCATCCCGCTTTCGAATTAACACCGGTGGCGAAGACCAATCGGATACCGAAGGCGTTATGACACCAGCATCCAACATCTTTTGCAGGTGTGCTTCCTCTTCTTCGACGAAAGCCAACGGCGTCCGACGTAGCTTATGCTTGATCGGTAATGCGTCCCCGGTCGGAATGCTGTGTTCCACCTCAGTGAAGTTTCCCAGGTCGAAGTCGTCCTTGGCGAAAACATCCTGAAACTCCACTAACAACTTGGCGAGCTGGTTCTTCTGGTCTGCATCCAGGTTCACACAACCCCTCTCATATAGATCGACTAAATGAGCAGGTACCCCCGGGGAACCAGACTCAGTTTCCACTAATCGCACCATAAGCTCCGGTTCAACAGGTGAGACCATCTGTTGCTCTGGTTGAGCCCTAACGGTTTGATTGGTATCACATTCAGCTGCTGCTTCCCCATCGTTCACTTCTGGTTTCAGCCCCCCAAGCTCCAATGGATCCAAACAGGGTTCCACAATTGGAGCCACGGGACCCCGAACAACATCACCAACTCCGGCTAACTTGTCGACAGCTACGGAGTCTGCAAGTGCATCAGGAATAGACAACTCCAGTGGGACTGGTTGAACCACTCCCGCCGAATGAGCGTGCGCTATCCTCTCACTCTTGCGCAGAGTACAATGACGATCACTCAGATTCATAACGTTGATTTGTGGATTAATCGTGTTCCTGTAAACTGAGTTCGGAATCACCGCCCGGGTACACTCAGATTCAACCACAAACACACCATCAGCCACTACTTTATCCACCGTACATGGCACCCTCACCAACGAGTTTGGAGGTAATATGGTGGTTTTATCCACCAGCACCTGTGACACCGAAGTACTCTCTGGCACTCCACAACTCATTGGTATATTCACCCCACCAATCCTGATATAGGAGTCTGGAATGCTAATATACGCATGATGTCGGCGTAAAAAATCAAGGCCCAATAACATATCATCTTGAATTGGTGCCACATAGATATTCTCCTTGAAGCACTGGCCGCCAATGTTGATCTGAACCGGACCTACGATGAAACCTTTCAACTTCATTTCCTTTCCCGCAGTGTTCAATGTCACTTGCTTAACAATGGGCCCAGGATCTGACAATCTCTTGTGCAATGTATCCGAAATGATGGTGACTTCTGCAGCAGTGTCTATCACGGCCTCAGTCCTGAAACCCTGTAACTTTATCGGGATCCTGAACATGGATTCTGACCGAATCTGGTTCACCCTGATATCCGTATCCTGATTAAGAATCAGTGGAACAGGCTTTGATTCAGAAGACACCCCCTCGGATAATGTTGTATGACAATTTGATTTGACCCCCGGAACCCCCATTGATGTGAACACTGACCCAGTATCCAACGGACTAAAATGGGACCCCCCTCCTGGATCTGCTTCTCTGCCATCCGAACTTGACGGATATAGGCCCGTTTTTCTGTTGTTATGGGTCGAAGTTTGGCCTACTGCTCCGACCCACTGGAGTTTTCCGAATCGCTGTCCGGTCGCTGATCCACGTAGGAAACATGCTTTTCGAGCTTCCATCTTGGTCCACGAGGCCCGTTCGGACAGTCGCGTTTGAAATGTCCCGGCTGATCACACTGGTAGCAATGTGACGACGACGGAGACCTGGCGGGCGAACTCAAATTAGGGCAGTTGCTCTTGTAATGGCCTTTCTGATCACAATGGTAACACGTAGGTGTCTCCGAGGATTGTGATCGGACCGGTGATTGGTTACGCGACGACGGTGATCGCGGACGGGAGCGTCGCAGTTGGTCGGTAGCCAATTTCTCTACAGCCGCGATCAATTGGTCCAACTTCTTATCAAACCCCTCTGTCCGCTTCTCTAACGCCTCCACTCGTTGATCGATGGTCTTCTTGTTAATAGCCACCGCTGACACGGACGCTTCTCGGCGCATCGACATCGAAGCTTCTCGGCCTGACTCGACCACTTGCTTGACTTCTTTACGGGGACGCGCGCGCATTATAATCTGGGTCTGGACACAATGTTTCATTTTGTCCAGAGCCTCATCCAACGTCTGTGGGCGCATATTGGAGACACTCTCCCCGGCTTCTTTGTTGGTGGCACCATGACAGAAATGTAATGTCGCCTGCTGGGTACAATAGCTTTCCGGTAGGTTTCGGTATGCTTTGACCGCAAGTGTCATGACTCTATCTGCCCAATCTTCCAATGACTCATCAGCCGATTGACGAGAGTTACTGAAGGCGATTCGCGCAGTCTCAGGCAATTCCTTCAGACTGAACCGATGCTCAAACTTCTTTATCAAGCTTTTGTAGTTCAGCTCATTCTTCTCGTTCACGAGTGCATAGTACTCGCTTGCCTTCCCGTGCAAGCACCAACACATGTAGTCCGCTTTTTCTCCGTCATCCCACTCCTGCATTCCAGCATACTTCTCGAACTTGACAAAAAAAGCCTTCCAGCTGCCCTTCCCATCAAATGTCAGCAATTTTGGTAAACTGGCGATTTTCCGGGAATGGGTGTCTTTCGCTTTGTGTCCTCTATCCCGATCTTCTTTTTGAACTACGGTGTATGGTGAATACTCCTCGTGTTTCACCGTGTGTTCTTGTACTAGAGGTGGCTGCTGGACATATACTCGCGGGGCTAAAGGTTGTTGTTGTTGTTGTTGTTGTACCGGTGCTCGTGGTCTCGAAAATGGGCCTGGTACAGGAGCCGCGAACCCCGACGGCCCGGCCATACCACCCTGGCTGAATGCCATACCAGCCGGTGGCGTCTGATAACCTGTCGGAGCAAACCCCCCTGTTGGATACCCCATGACGTTAGGCACATACGCCATCCCACTAGTATGGAAACCCATCGGAGCCCCTCCATACCCAGGAAACGGGAACCTTGTATCGGGTATCTGTTGCTGTTGGAAACCCATCTGCGGTTGAGCGGCGTTCCGTTCTGCAAACATACGCGCGAACATCTCCTCACTGTACTGGATATTAGGGTTTTGGGCTTCCTCAGGAGTCTCGTGTCGAGTCTGTGGCTCCATGCCGACTCGCCGCCTCGCCCCCCGTTTACCATGTCCAGCTTGGCGTTCTGGGGGACCCTGAAGCTTTGCAGAATTGATCACGTCTATAAACTTCTTGAACGGATCTATCTTCTGTGGCGACGTCTCCTTCCTCTGTGCAGGATCAACCACAGGTTGCTCGGTATCGTCAATCTCCAAGTCTCCCATAGCTTCTTCCAGGACGGACAAATCATCCCCGACGGTAAAGCTCAGCGACTCTATGATGTCTTCGTTCACACGAAGACTCTTGATTGCCATCAAATCCTCCCGCGACACGACCCCATTACTCATATCACGAAGCTCAACAATTGAATGTGCTATCTTCGGCCCAATGCCACTAATCTGCTGCAGTTCCTCCTCAGTTGCTCTATTCACATTAATTTTTTGAGAATACGATGTCGCCATGATGTATGTTTTGTTTTTTTAAATTTTAATTTTAACCGTGCGAGGTAGGCGGTATCGAACAACAACAATTATTCAAATTTGTTTATTATAATTCTAATTCAACGTTGAATATAGGTTTAACTGTATTGAAGAATTATTAATCCTTTACAAACGTCAAATGAAGATGGTTCTGATATACAAGTTTAACTGTACTGAAGAACTGGATGTTGAATATCAGTTCAGCTGTACTGAAGAATCATTACTTGTTTACAACTGAAGATGGTCATTGAATACAAGTTGAACTGTACAATAAATATTTCTAATCTAAGCAGCAAATGGGTGCACAGATTGACTGCTATGGGAAAGAATTCTTAATCCTTCAACTGAAGAGGGTCCTGGAATATAAGTTTAACTGTACTAACAAATTATTACTAATTAAACCCCAAATCGATGCACACATATAAAGAGATTGAACTGTAGGTGTACAATAGGTGTTCCCTTATGGCAAGCCACTAAGAACTCCTTATCATAATGTATATTTTTTTTTTTTTTTTTTTTTTTTTTTTTTTTTTTTTCTTTTTTT
>JBEVXT010000437.1:0-2466 GCA_040505955.1 Sedimenticola sp.
CGTTAGGTTGGTTATTAACACGTAATTATGTAACACTTGGTTATCCTTAACTGAAATAATTACAGGTCGTGGGAGGGTTAGGGGACAGCCATTTAAGTTTTTATTTTACATTTTTCCTATGATGACAGTTTTAGTGTTTGCTGCAGACGACTGACGTGCAGTTGGTGGCATAGGTGTCTAGATTGCGATTCGATGTCGTGTAGTATTTCTTCTGAATCTTTCTTTTGAGGCAGGATTTCACTCAGAATAGTTGTACAGTCGATAACGAGGGAGGTGATTGATTGTCGATTTGAAAGTTGCTTCCAGACATGTTCTCCTAGTTGGTTGATGACGGTAGTTCGTATTGAGGGAAGGAATTTTGTCCTGGCAGTAACCAGTGCTGGACATCTAATGATCATATGTTCAGTATCTTCTTTTTCAAGTCGACAGAGTGGGCAGGTATCATCTACTTCTTGCTTGTTGAATTTTGCCCTGTTGGATTGCAGAACGTAGGTGCCTGTAAGTAGTCTTGCCTTCGTTATCCCTTTTTTGACGTCTGCTACACTTGATGTTACTGTATTCCATACTGGATGGGTTTTACCGATTTTCAGGCTGCTCGTGTTACAATACAGAAGAGTCGAGCGTTGATTCGCCTCGTTCACTAGTGTGTTTGTCCAATATGATTCCAAAGCCGATTTAACATTTACTTTCCACTTTGTCTTGGTATATTTGGATATGGACGAGATCTGTGGTAGAGAATACAGAAGGAGTGTAGCCTTAGTAGTGGTGAAAAAACTGGTTTTATCTCCTACTGCTACTTGGCGTTCCATTAGTGATCTCATCTTACTGTTTCTTGACTGAGAAATTGCGTGCGCTAGGGATAGTTGTCTCTTGTGTATTTCAGCCTCGATCGGTAGTGCTCCTAGCAACAGTAGAACTGCTGCATTAGATGTCCGCTCTGGCAGTGATTGTAGATTCTTCAGTGTTTTGGTATGAAATCTTTCCAGCTGCTTGAGTTGTGAGATGTTTAATGGTATTGTTTCTAAACTGTATAATAGTCTGGGAATTACGTAGGTCTGATAAATTTGGTACGAAACTTTTGGGTTCAATCCGTTAGAGCCGTGCATTCCACTTCTCATCAGTGCGTACAGTGTTCTCCTAGCAAGTTTGATCCTGTCTTCCACATTTACTCCGGACTCATTTCTTGAGCATCTAGTCATACCAAGATGTGTAGCTTGCTTTTGGACCGACAATTCTGTATCTCCAATGTACCACCCAGATATGGTCTCGTTTTGTTTCCATGTTTTGTTGGTTAGTCTGCGTAGTACAGCACTCTTCTGTGGGTGGATATGGTATCTGTGCTCCTTGGAGTAGGCATTGACTAGGTCCAACATGGATTGCATTTCGGTGGGGTCATCAGATATGAGTAAGACGTCGTCTGCACAGGTTGGGCACCCAGTGTAGGTGGTACCTATGCTATTTCCAAGTGATCGTGACTCAAGGTCGAGTAATAGGTCATTTATGTATGTTTTATAGAAGTGGGTTGACAATATTCCACCTTGTCTTACACCTTGCTGTATTCGGAGTATGTCGCTAACTTCGCCGAACCATTTCACTTTAGCTGATAGGCCACTATACATTGATTGTACGCACGACCACATGTTTCCGTTGATACCCTGGTGATACAGTTTTTGTAGTAGGATCTGATGGTGTACCACATCGAAGGCCTTCTGGCTGTCCAGTGTGGCTACGTAGAGTGGGCATTTAGCTGCTTGGGATTCCACTATAGATTCCGAGAGTAGAAGTGAGGCCATATTTGGAGAGAGTCCTTTGGTGAACCCGAATTGTAGTTCAGATTGGTTTGCGTTTAAGGTGGTCATTTTCTGTAGCAGAACGGTTTCGAATAATTTTCCGAATATTGACGTAATAGTTATTCCTCTGTAGTTATCTAGACTGGACGGGTCCTTTCCCTTCTTATGGATTGGAGTGATGACTCCAGTTTTGAAGACAGCTGGGACTTCGCCTTCGGAAATGATTTTGTTGAATATTGCGCATATAGTTGGAGTAATTGTTTTTCCAGCATATTTCAGGTGTTCTGATTTCAGTGCCGTTTCATCCGGTGATTTACCTGTGTTTAGAGTATTGATGGCTTTGTTGACGTCGTCTTCAGTAATATGTACAGGTGCACATTGCTGTAGTTCATTAATGGCATTGATCAGCTTGACTTGTGTTTGCGACAGGTCTAGGTAGGGCGAGTCAAAACGGTCGTCTTGTTTAGGTACGGCTAGGTCCTCGAAGTATCTTGCAAACGCGTTTCTCTGGGACGGCAGATCCGTGGTTTCTTCCCCGTTAATGACTAGGCAGGGCAATACATTCTGTGACGACGTTTGGCTTCGTCTTATGAGTCGGTAGAAGTGTTTGTTTGTTGGATTTTCCATGATTTCATTTAGGAATTCTTCCTTGGAACAGGCAAATTCTTTTCTAATC
>JBEVXT010000438.1:0-2014 GCA_040505955.1 Sedimenticola sp.
CAAGACTACTCATTTTAGGGAGTATGGGCAATAGTGGCAGGCCGGTTTGTCGTTGTTCTTATGCAATTCAGCAAATACCAGAGGGATATAAAAGCGCTTCATTGCATATTTAAAGGTTGCAATGGCCGGTCGTGTTAGATAGTTTTCACTGATTCATTATGTGCGGCCCCACTCGATAACCCAGAGCGCAGCAGCTAATCCATGACTATGCAGTGGCAGCACCTTCTCTCTCGCAAACGGTTGGGCAGCGACCAGCTGGTTGGCACAATAGCTGCCCGTACTGATTTTCAGCGGGACTTTGATCGCATTGTCTTCTCCTCCGCCTTCCGGCGGATGCAGGACAAAACTCAGGTTTTTCCGCTATCGCGGGTGGATTATGTCCGTACCCGCCTCACTCACAGCCTGGAGGCGTCGAGCATTGGCCGCTCACTGGGCACCCAGGTGGGGGAGCAGGTGATTGCACGCCAAGGTCTGGTGGGGTTCGAAGCCTCTGACTTTGGTGATATATGTGGCGCTGCCTGTCTCTCCCACGATATCGGCAACCCCCCCTTCGGCCATTCCGGCGAGGATGCTTTCCGCCACTGGGCCGCCACTGCCGACTACGGCAGGCCAAGAGTCGCTGTGCTGCAGGACAGCGAACGGGAGGACTTTCTCAACTTCGAGGGTAATGCCCAGGGCTTTCGTATTCTTACCCGCTTGCAGAATCCGGATAATCGTGGCGGTCTGCAGCTTACCTGCGCCACACTGGCAGCGTTTACCAAATATCCCCGGGAGGCGTGTCTCGGCGGCAGCCGTTTCGACGGTGTCAGCGCCAGAAAGCAGGGCTTTGTCGCCGAAGATCGTGACTGCTTCAGCGAAGTGGCGGCGAGTGTCGGGCTGATACGGCGTGATCCCACCCGTGCCATCTGGTGTCGTCACCCTCTCGCCTTTCTGGTGGAGGCGGCAGACGATATCAGCTACCGGGTGATCGATATTGAGGATGGCTTCCGTCTCGGATACTTCACCCTGGATGAGGTGATGGATCTCTACCTGGCAATACTGCAGGATGCAGATAAGCAGAAGATACGACTGCAGGGGATTCGTGAAGATAAGGGTAAAGTGGAGTTTTTACGCGCCAAGGTGATCAACGATGCGATCAGCCAGACGATGAGTTGCTTTCTCGATAACGAAGAGGCGATTCTCGCGGGTGAATTTGAACAGCCGTTAATGGATCAGCTGCCCAAGCGGCGGGAACTGGAGCAGTTGATCCAGGTGGCCCGCAAACGGATCTACCAGGCGCGTGAGGTGGTGGAGATCCAGGCGGCGGGCTTTCAGGTGATCGGTGAACTGCTGGAGCGCTTTATTCAGGTGTTTGATGATGTGGCGGAACTGGGGGATGCCGCTCCGGCGCGGAGCAAGATGATCAGCCGGCTGATCCCTGAGCAGTTTATCGGTCGGGATCGCGTTCCCTCCAGCAGCCTCTACACCCGCCTGCTCAGACTGACCGACTACATCTCCGGCATGACCGACTCCTATGCGGTCTCCCTGTACAAGAAACTGACAGGGATATCACTGCCAAACGGTTAGATTTGGTTGTCCAAAAATAACGCTTCGGTTCTGGCTTACCCATGGGTAGCCTGTTGTGCCAACTGCCAACTGCCAACTGCCAACTGCCAACTGCCAACTGCCAACTGCCAACTGCCAACTGCCAACTGCCAACTGCCAACTGCCAACTTGCTCTAAACCGCCACCACCATCCTCAATGCATCCAGCCGTACCCGTGTTGCCGGTAGATGCTCTTCCAGCGCCAGTCGATGGCTCAGTAGAAGTTCGATCTCCTCATCTCTGACGTTGGGATTGACCCGCTGCAGAGCGGAGAGGCGTTCAATTTCGCTGCGGTAGCGGTGTTGCATCTCATCTACCGCAGTAGCGACAACCTGTGAGTGTGCCCCTTCTACCAGTGCATTACCCTTTTCCAGCATGGAGCGAAGCCGCTCCCGCAGCGGCATGATGATTTTGCGGGAGCTGTTTTTCG
>JBEVXT010000439.1:0-4225 GCA_040505955.1 Sedimenticola sp.
GCCTCAAGCAATTGAACCGTTGCTGCCACGTCTTCTCGTTCGGTTTCGCTGAGGTTATCCCACCATTCACCGAACTCGTCTGTATACTCGACTTTCCATTCCGCGTCAGGGATATAACCTTTGGAGAATGTATCTCAAGATGGATTTTTGATGTGAGAAGTGAAGTGGTGGGTGTCCTTGATTATGCTCCCGGCTCATCCTCACTGCTGCAGGGGTGGGTAACCGCCCCTTCACGCAGCAGGCGCTGCCAACTGATGCCGCTGATGCTGGGCATTCCCAGGCGCATCTCTTCGTACACTTCGGAGCTGTCGGCATAGTCCCAGGGGAGACCGAGACGGTTGGCCAACTGCTGAATGATCCAGAGATCCTGGCGCGCCTCTCCCGGTAGATCGAGGGCCTGCCGCCCCAACTGTACCCGGCGGTCGGTGTTGGTGAAGGTGCCGCTCTTCTCCGGGAAGGCGGAGGCCGGCAGTACCACGTCGGCAAACCAGGCGGTCTCGGTGACGAAGAGATCCTGCACCACCAGATGGTCCAGCAACCCCAGCGCCTGTTGACAGCGCCCGACACAGGGTACCCGTTGAACCCGAACCCCCTCCCCCAACCCCTCTTTCAGGGAGTTGATCAGCGCTTCAGCACCGGCAAGGTCACAGCTGATCGACTCACATACCCGCACAGTGATCGCCTCGGGTGGGGCCTCCCCCTTCTTAACAAGATCAAAGGCGTATAAGCGAAGCGCCATACGCCACAAGGAGGTGCAAAAGGATGTCTGACTACAGAAGAGACCGACTGCCTGTCGGGAGCTTTTTCTTTACCGTTAATCTTCTTGATCGCAAGAAATCACTGCTGCTTACACACATCAATAAATTAAAAGCAGCTATCCGAAGAACAGATCAAGGTAGGCCCTTTCATATCAATGGCTGGATCGTGCTTCCTGAGCACATGCACTGCATATGGACCTTGCACACTAGCGATGATGACTACTCAAATCGGGATCGCGGGCAATCGATAAAAAAGACCTTCTCATAATTACTCCCAATAGATGAGTATCTATCGCCGGTGAGAAAACGCCGAAATGAGCGTGGTGTATGGCAAAGGCGTCTATACTTCCGGGTGGGGCGCTGATGTCATGCTGGATAATACTGGGGAACGGGCATAGCTTGTTGGCGTATGGCGCTTCGCTTATACGCCCTACGGACTTTCTGAAATTGGCTGGCATTTACTAAAATTGACACGTGTAACTCAAGGCATAACCCACTTAGGATTAGTTGGTGACAATGAACCGGACAAAAAAAATTATCCTGTTTCTGTTGATGTCAGTATGGCTGTTGATCTTTTCGATCTCACAAGGATTCGCCCAGGACCGGACTGCTGAATCCAGAGAGAGCGGGGGATCTCCGGTCACAGTCGCCTATTGCATCGATTGTGTCCCATTTCACTTTCAGGATGAACAAGGCATTCCGTCAGGATTGATTATCGATCTGTGGAATCTTTGGTCTGAGAAGACTGGTCAACGTGTTGAGTTCACACCCCACACATGGGAAGAATCCCTGAAAAAGGTCGGTAGCGGCGAGGCCGATGTTCATGCTGGTCTGTTTTTCAATGAGCAGCGTGATAAGTTTCTGGATTATGGCCAGGCCCTAACCGGGTGCAGTACGCATGTCTTTCTCCATAGAACCATGCCGGAGATCAGCAAACTGGCAGAGGTAGCTGCCTACCGGATCGGCGTACTGAAAGGAGACTATGTCGAGGGGTTCCTAAAGGAGAAATTGCCACCAGAGACCATCGTGGCCTATCCCAGCTATCATGGCATTATCGCCGCCCTGAAATCCGGTGAGCTGCGCGCCTTTGCCGTTGATACGCTCACGGGAATCTATCACCTCCAAAAAGCGAATCTTCTGGGTGAATACAGCGTCAAACCTGCCCAGCTTCTGTATACCAACGATTGGTTCGTGGCAGTTACGGAGGGCAAGCAACCCTTGCTGGAGCGCATCAACAAGGGGTTCGATCTCATTTCCGAAGAGGAGCGGCGGCAAATTGCCCGCCGATGGGGCTCGAAGGGGGATGAAAAGGCGCTGATTATCGCCATTGATCGTGATTATCCTCCTCTCACAAAGATGACGTCCTTTGGCGAACCGGCCGGACTGTTGGTGGATTTCTGGCGGGCCTGGGCAAAGAAAACAGGGCATGAGATCCGTTTCCGCATGAGTGACTGGGCGGGGACCGTCAAGGCCATGCGGCAAGGCGAAGCGGATATCCATTCTGGGTTGTTTCTGAACAAGGAGCGCCAGGAGTTTCTGGACTTCACCCAGCCCATCTATCAGATCAACACCAGCTTCTATTATCGACGGAGTGCCACACTGCCGGAAGATCCGGCCCAGTTCGGTTACCGCCGGGTTGCCATCTTGGCGGGGAGCCACCAGGAAAGTGCGCTACGTCAAGATTATCCTGATCTCAAGGTGATCAGCTTTCCCAGTTGGCAGACAGTTCTTGAAGCTTTGAAGTCCGGCAAGGTGGATGCCGCCATAGGAGAAGATCTGACCATGGCGGTGCTGCTGGATGATCTGGGTTGGGGCAGTAAAATCACGAAGGCTCCTACGCCGCTTTTTTCCAACGTGGTCTATGGCGCGGTGGCAAAGGGGAACGAACAACTTTTAGCTAAGATCAATGGCGGCCTGAAGTCTCTTACACCAGAGGAAAAGGCGGCGATGGAACGACTGTGGCTTAAACACCCGGAACACAGGACTTTCGATTCAACAGTCCCCCATGATTCCGGCCGGTTGCAATTGAGCATGGAGGAACGGGCTTGGCTGGAAACCCACCCTGACCTGCGTCTTGGCGTTGATCCTTCATGGCCGCCCTATGACTTTGTTGATTCCCATGGAAAACACCAAGGCTTGGCCGCAGATATTCTGGCCAGTTTGCGGAAGACGCTAGGGATTGGCATGAAGCTGTCAGGGGATCTCACTTGGTCACAGGTGTTGGATGGTGCCAAAAAACGCACCGTTGATATCGTATCGCTTCTGACTCCGACACCGGAACGGGCTGAATATCTGCTTTTTTCAAACCCCATAGTGAGCTCTCCCTGGGTGATTGCTACACGCACCGATTACAAATCGAGAAAAGGAATGGAATCTCTGTATGGAAAAAAGGTCGTGGTCGCCGAAGGGTATGCAGTGATCTCCCTGTTGCGTGCCAAACACGCCGATCTTCCCTTTACCGAAGTGTCGACCCCCCTTGAAGCACTGAAAAAGGTCTCCCTTGGTGAGGCGGACGCCTATATCGGCAATTTTGGTTCCATTGTCCATCTGATCCGCGAGGAGGGGTTGTTTAATATTCACATCACCGGCCCCACCGGTTTTCCTCCTGCGGAACTTTCCATTGGTGTCCGCTCGGATCAGCCAGAACTTCTGGCTCTGATCAACAAAGGGTTGGAAGCGATTACCAAGGAGAAGATGCGGGCAATGGTGGATCGCTGGGTGCCAATGGATTCCATCGTCACATCCTCATCCAAGGTAATGCTGTCGGAGCAAGAGCAAGCGTGGCTGGTACAGCACCCGGAGATCACTATCGCCTTTGAGGGCAATTTTGCGCCTTACAGTGAATACATTTCTGGTGGAGGGTTTTCCGGCTATGCCGTGGATGTGGTGAACCTGATCTCGCAGCGAACCGGCATACAGTTCAAGATACATCCCGATGGTGAATGGCAGACACTCTTCGAGTCCGCCAAGAAGAAGGCGCTGGATGTTGTTGCGGAAATGGTGCCACGGGAGGAGCGCAAGGAGTGGTTTGCCTTTACCGATCCCTACATTTATCTATCTTCTTACATATTCACTAAAACAAACGATACTCGTGTGAACTCGCGTAGCGATGTCAGCGGTATGCGTGTTGCCGTGATAGAGGACTACTCCCTCACCGATTACGTCCTGGCAGCCCATCCTGATATAACCCCTGTGTATGTAAAAAATTCGTTCGAAGCCCTCAATAGCGTCCAAGAAGGCCGCGCTGATCTGTTTATCGGAGCAGAGGGTGTTGCCAATCACCTGATCAATATACATGGCATGGCGAATTTGCGTGCGGCTTCCCTCTGGCAACAGAATGTAAGCAATAAAAGTTTTGGCGTACGCAAGGACTGGCCGGAACTGGTGAATATTTTAAGTAAAGGATTGGCCTCTATTTCTGAACAGGAATGGAGCACCTTACGTAATAAATGGGTCTCCATGGAAAC
>JBEVXT010000440.1:0-3275 GCA_040505955.1 Sedimenticola sp.
GTTAAGGTGATAAACAGCCGTTTCTAATTTGGTCAACGTTCGTTTATCACAACGTCTTGGCTCTGCTGTGCAAATCCCGATCAAATCACTGGGGCCACTCAATGACGTTCATATAGCAACCAGATGAAGTGCCACAGGGTATTGCTGATGCTCGTTCTGAGGTGATTTGTAGGAAGCATCAGGAAAGCCCTGCCATTCAGAGGCAACACCTTTTCCACCAGTTAATTCTGTAATTTTACGCCATGGCTGCAATTTCAACACCCTCATTAGCTTCAGATGTTAGCTCGGAGGACTCCTCTTGTTCAATTTCTTTGACAAACCCTCGCTTACGAAGCCATAGTTCTATTAGATGAGAATCTTCCTTGCGATCAAAGTTTGCCACATTAGGTGTGCGGATCTTAACCATCCGTGGGCGCTTAGCGTTTTCAAATTTCACTGAAAAACTAGCAGACACGAGTGTCCCAAAGGTTGGAAACTCTCTGTCTCTTGCTGCGAACGATGCAAAAATATCGTTGGAACGAAGGGTCTGTTTGTCATTATACGGGCCATGAAACTGCAACTGAATTTTCATCAATTTTACCTCCTCAAGATAAGGAATATCCGTACATGCAAGCGTATCTGCACCACTATCAATCAACGGCTGTAATGTGTTCTCTGTCTCTGGGAAATATTCTGCCTGTCCGAATAGATGTTGACTGAATAAATCTAGATATATCATACGTTCTTTTTTGCCTCCCCAGTCTTGATAAATTTCGAACTTTTTGTTGTGAGATTAAGGATAATATGGAGAGGGGAAGGATAATGTTCGAATTAATTTACCTACAGTAAGAATTTTTAGGTTTCTTTCTTTTTGCCTTATCGTGTATCATTCGTGCTTCTTTTTTTGGAGTATATTTGCGAGGAGACCCATCTTTCATTTTCCCCAGTCTTTTCTGTGATCTGATTTCGAGATTAGTACCAGAAGCCCAATTTTCTATTCTTTTTGTGAAATACTCCGTAGTAGGAAAGTTGAAGCTGTGTTCAGTAGAAGTTTTTATTTCTTTTGATTTTTCTATTTCTTCTGTTTCTTCTGTTTTTTGTACTTGAATTTGTGATAACAATGCTACTGTTGTGATTAATTTTGTTATTTTCATATGTTGAATTAAGTTATTAATTAATTTATAAACTATTATAACACAAATTTATATTAATTGCAAATATTGATATAAATTATCACTGAAACAAATCAGTAACTGGCACATTATTTAACTGCAATCAATTGTATTTTTGATTATTGTTGATGCGATCAGATTAACACATCATGAAATTTTGAGCGATAAAAAATGCTCTTTGATTTGCCAGATTCCATCTGCCCTTCACGCTTGAAGGGCATTCCATGACGAATAAGGAAGTAAGTTTTGTTTTCATCTTCTGCATCAATTGGAATGATACGACGTCCTGTACCACGCTTGTTTTGGGTAAACCAGCGTCCATATCTTTTTCCAAACTTCTGACGATTTCAGGTTTCGGTATGTCAAATTTGTCAGGGGATTTTTTATCCGACTGGAAATACATGAAAGATTTTGGCTTCATTAACATGACTTCAGCATGTGGA
Organism: Sedimenticola sp.; assembly: GCA_040505955.1. GTDB lineage: Bacteria > Pseudomonadota > Gammaproteobacteria > Chromatiales > Chromatiaceae > Vondammii. The sequence continues at coordinate 1,595 of JBEVXT010000440.1, forward strand.
CGCTTTAATAGTTCTAGGTCATGTAACCAGAGTGCGAGCGAAAGGTCAGCCGTAGATGACTCATCACCAATATCAATATTATTGTCTTCAGCCTGAGAACTTAGTTCTTCGTAATGCTCATTATCTGACATTTCCTGAATAAAGAACAATGCCTCCACAAACTCTATATTCATTGACTCAGTGGGATTCACTAAAATTTCGCAGAGTTTCTCTAAATCCAATTCATTATCTTCATTAAAATCAAAGCTGAATCCCCGATCAATAAGGTATCTTTCATATCCCTTGAGGAACTGAATCAAATTATCCTGCTGAATTTTTTTCAGCACATCAGGTTGTGCAAATCGTTTAAGGTTATATGTGCTCATGGCTATCGCTCTCCTGTTTCGTCATTACAGGGCTGGACTGTGAGCATACATGCAAGACCTTCCCAATGATTTTTAATTCATCTCCGCTCCTACTTGGATCGGTTGCAACCGGCTTTCTCAGGGCGAAGCTCAATACGATCCTCAGAAATAAACAGGCGTTTTACCGTGGCTTCATCACCAATCATCGCTACAACAATATCGTTATTTTCGGCAATCGGTTGTTGCCGCACCACGATATAATCGCCTTCAAAAATATTCGCCTCAATCATGCTGTCACCCTGAACTTCAAGCGCGAAGCAATTTCCACGCACGACATCCTGCGGCACCATCACATCTTCGGTTCTGTTCTCTGTTGCCAATATGGGCGTACCGGCAGCAACCTTGCCAATAATCTGCACAGCTACCATACGCATAGTTGTGGGTGTAATACTTTTGATGATTTCAATAGAACGTGCTTTGCGTGGAGCGCGACGAATATAGCCTTTATTCTCAAGGCGGCGTAGTGCTTCATATACGCTGGGTGGTTGGATGGACAGCTCGTTAGCAATTTCCTTGACCGTAGGAGACATACCCAGCGATTCCTTCAATTTGGTAATCGCATTAAGCAGGTTAATTTGTGTCTTGGTCAGTTTTTGCATGAAGGTCTCCATTCGTTATTGTGTTTGAGCTTTTATTACTCCTGCGGTGGATAGCGCTCAAATTCTGGTAAGTTATTAATATCAGGCATCCATGAAATACGCTCAGCGGTTTGGATGTGACAACGTGCAGGCAAGTTATTTGGATCGTCTAGCGTTCCTGTTTGTATGTCGATAATGCCGGGAAGCATCTCTGCATTTTTGTAGAATAACCCTGTGCCGCAATCAGGACAAAATTCTCTGCACCCATGTTCTGATGACTTGTACGTTTTTGTTGTGCCCTTAGTGATGCTTACCTGATTTTCGGCAAACATTGCCCAACCAACCATTGGTACACCTGCATTGCGCCTACAATCGCTACAATGGCACAACGCATGTGTTATTGATTCTCCTGACGTTTCATAACGTACCGTCTTACAATGACACCCACCTTGCATATTTTTTTCCATTATAAATAAATCTGTTAACCTTATAAAAATTAGGTAAGTGAATTATATAACCTAATTTTTAGCTGTCAATATCTTCACTTATCCGACAGTTATATCGCCTCTCCAGTAAGTAACTCTTTGAACAGTAAAACAAGGAGATGCTGATGAATATGCTTAATCTTGCCCTAATGAGTGCAGATGACCGCCATCGTAGTCGCCAGCATTTTAGCTTCAGGCATCATACGCCTAAATC
>JBEVXT010000441.1:0-1630 GCA_040505955.1 Sedimenticola sp.
AACGTATAACTGCTGAGCACCTATATCAATATTAGTTTACCGCTACACCTGTATAGCATGTACTCTATATCTCAAAATTTCATAATATAAAGCAATGTGAAGACCGTGGCCATCGAGCACAGTCGTGCATTCTGTTCAGGATGTACACTTTCTACTTGCTATTAAATAACTGCCTTTCAACAGTCCAATTGAACAATCAATATTAACCGCCCTTTGAAATCAATGCGAGCAGTGCTAGAGCATTCATATCGCCTAATTTGACAGGCAGGCCGACCAAAGATGAATCGATACGAGAAATCCAGTTCACGGCGAGTCCCGTCGGAATTTGTTTACACAGGTGCAATAAATCAATCTCGGTTAATTCGGCGAAGCTGGGATAGCGTCTGTCTGATATACTATACATACACGCCGGTGAACGACCATAGGGCCCAACTACATGTAAGAACTGCTTGCATAAACTCCGTGAAACCGACCAAATACCAATGGTACATGTATCGCAGCATGAAGCCCTGGTATGACTACGCTGACAGACCTTGGATGATACCGGAATATGTAGCCCGAAGCTGAACACAGCTGACGTTAATTGGTTTAAGCAGAATATATCCGATATGGGGGAGCGAAAGCCGATACAGGTGTTAGCTGGGTCAACGGGTGTGATGGCGTCAAACAACCAGATACATGTACGTGAACGGGATGGAAAATCTGAATATGTATAAACCCCCCTACTACTCATGTATGTAAATAGTTGAGTGTTCTAGGATCCGCGATTTGTAACGTTTCTATTGAGGATTGTGTCTTATGGAGCTTTCGTTGAACTACTAATTGTATACATATATTTTTCCTATTTTGCTTTCTCTCTCCGTACACCATGCACGTACGCACTTGTGAAGGCACTGCGATCATCTCTGTATGCGTGCCATGTGCGTTATCATATTAATTATGTTTTCTACGGCCTCTTTGGTATACATAGGGTATATTAGTCTATAGTTTTCAGCACTGTTCCCTCAGTCATAAAAGACGCCCACCGCATGTACGATGCAGGTTGAAGTCCAACTTTCTACAAAATAAAACGCTACATGTCTTGTCCACAAACGATTCAGCATTATTAAATGTCCCACATCCATCGCCAATCACCTCTCATTCCGTCCGTTCCTGTTTCCAAGGTTACAACACTGTATAATTACATTTCACTAACTTTGTGTTTGCTTTGGTCGCCAGAACCCAGGATCGAACATCCTGGTCACGGCACCAAAAAAGTCAGACTTAACACTATCGTTGTTTATTTGCTGTCAGCTGGCTTGGTGAGTTCTTAGATCAGTGTTAATGTTGCTGATGGTATGTTAAAGGTAGTGTTCCCTGTGTGGCGAAACTAACATACGCTGTTGTACAGTTTTATCATCACTCTAACCTTGCACATGGCGCCGTATATCTGGTAAGATATCTTGTATGCCATTACTGCATTGCCGCTAACCAACCGATGGGCATTAACATTCACGTTACATTTGTAGTTGCTTATCATTGGGAAATTTGTACAGAGCCAACACAATGTCCCAACATACCCCAATGAAAGTTGTACTTTTGGCAGTGCCCGTTCTACACAAGTTACTTACGTATGTATGACGAGAGTCTT
>JBEVXT010000442.1:0-2000 GCA_040505955.1 Sedimenticola sp.
TGGTAGCGACCGACGGTGACCAGACTCTTGAAACCGCCCCAGCTGTAGCCGATACCGAATAGTTTCAGTGCATTGACGAAAGCGGCAATCGCCTGATCCGAATAGTCCTGCATGAAGGTGAAGGCGAAGAGCCCGGTTGAACCAGTGAAATCCCGCTTCCATATCTCATGCTGCGGGTGAGAGGTGAGCGCCGGATGGATAACCTCTGCCACCAGAGGATGCGCCTCAAGCCGGTGGGCAATCTCCAGCGCCGCCGTCTCATGCTGTTTAAGGCGCACACCCAGGGTCTTGATGCCACGCAGCGCCTTGTAGCAGTCATCGGCTGAGGCGTAGATCTCAAGGCAGTGGTAGTAGTCGCTGAGGAGTTCGCCATAGGCTGCGGTGGTGGTCACGGTACCCATCAGCAGATCAGAGTGGCCGGAGATATATTTGGTTACCGAATGGATGGAGATGTCGACACCCAGTGCCAGCGGCTTGAGGTAGAGGGGGGTTGCCCAGGTGTTGTCGATAACGGTGATAACGCCGTGCTGCCGGGCGATAGCGGTAATTGCCGGGATATCCTGGATCTCAAAGGTGTTGGAACCGGGTGACTCAAGAAAGATCATGCGCGTGTTCGGGCGGATGAAACCGGCAATATCCGCACCGATATCGGAGGGTACAAACTCCACCTCGATATTGAACTGCGGCAGTACAGAGCGACAGAAGCGGGCGCCCGGCCCATAGACGTTGTCGCACAACAGAATATGGTCGCCACTGCCGGTGTAGGCAAGAAGCGTGTTGGTGATGGCGCTCAGACCCGACTGGAACGCCCGGGTCAGTGCCCCACCCTCAAGCCGGGTAATCGCCTCCTCAACGGCGATCTGAAGGGGCAGGCGGTCGGTGCCGTAGGTGGCACCCTCATAGCTGCCGGTGTTGGCGAGATAGAGGTCTTCACAGCGCTCGAACAGCACCGTCGAGGCGTGGTAGAGCGGCGGATTGATCGTTGACAGTCGCTTACCCGACACTTCATTGTGGCTGCAGTCGAGATTGATCAGGCGGGTGGTCTCTTTCATAACAGTGATTCGCTCTATCTAAAAAGTGGTCAGGGTAGAATACTACTTGGAGTCCACCCGGAAATAAAAGCAATACGTCGAGAACCACAAAGATGGCAGACTGGAACGAGATTGCCGCACAGATCAGCTCGATCACCGGCAGTGAATTCAAACCACAAAGCCCTGACAGAATGGGCGGCGGTTGTATCAACAAGAGTGTGCGGCTGTGCGATGGCAGCCGATGCTACTTTGTTAAATTCAATCAGGCACAGATGCTCGGCATGTTTGAAGAGGAGCAGGCGGGGCTCGATGCATTGGCGGCAACCAATACCTTGCGCATCCCCCAGCCTCTCTGTAGCGGCGTTACCGGCAGTGATGCCTATCTGGTGCTTGAGTATATCCCTCTCTCCGGCGGCGGTGACAGCGTGGTGGCCGGACGCCTGCTGGCGGCAATGCACCGCCACACCCGTGAGCTGTTCGGCTGGGAGCATAACAACACCATCGGCGCCACCCGGCAGCCCAACAGGCCGAACGGTGACTGGGTTGACTTCTGGCGTCGTGAGCGCCTCGGCTTTCAGCTGGAGTTGGCGGCTAAAAACGGCTACCGGGGTGAGTTGCAACGGCGGGGTGAGCAGCTGCTTGAGGAGTTTCCCGCACTGATCGACCACCAGCCGGTCGCTTCACTGATTCACGGCGACCTGTGGGGCGGCAATCTCGCCTACGACAGCGACGGTTACCCGGTAATCTACGACCCGGCGATCTACTACGCGGATCGGGAGACGGAGCTGGCGATGACTGAACTGTTCGGTGGTTTCGGCAGCCGCTTCTACGACGCCTATAACGAGGCCTGGCCTCTTGATAGCGGTTACCGTCAACGTAAGACTCTCTACAACCTCTATCACATCATCAACCACCTCAACCTTTTCGGCGGCGGCTATAGGGCTCAGGCCTTGGGGATGATCAACCGCC
>JBEVXT010000443.1:0-5581 GCA_040505955.1 Sedimenticola sp.
AACTTGTTCGCGAGGAGTCTCCTACGAAGCTAATCGCGAACAAGTTCACTCCTACAACAGCTCTGTTCCACCATAGCTGTGGTTTTCAGAAAAAGACCAAAAAGACCAGGACATCCATCACTCCTGACCCAGCAAAGATGATGGGTGTCCTGTCTTTTGTTCATCACTCCTGACCCAGCAAAGATGATGGGTGTCCTGTCTTTTGTTCAAAGTCACCATGTGACGGCGTATTTGAGCGAAGTACTTTTCATCACAGGTGAGCGCCAACCAGTGCAACACCTCACTCAACGCAAAGGCGGCTTCATCAGACAGCTGTTCCGGGAAGAGCGTGATCTCTTCATTCATCGCAACTCCTCGATAGCCTGCTGTAGCAGCTCATCCGGCAAGTGGTTTATCCCCTTGGGCACGGCCATCTGCATGGCGGTTTTGAGGATGCGCCCGGCATGACGGGGTAACCCCCGTGATGCCTGTCGTAGCAGTTCCATACCTGAGTCCGCCAGCAGTGTGTGGCTACAGCCCGCGGATTGCAGCGCATGGTCGATCAGCGCCTTGAAACGCTCTCGCTCGATGATGGGTTCGAGGTGTACTCGGGCCTGGATACGACCGGCCAGTGCGGCATGGGGGGCTCGATCCAGGGTAATGGCCAGAGCGGGGTGGCCAACCAGCCAGACGCTCATCAGATCCCTTGAGTCGAAAGCAAAGTTGATGAACGCCGGGCAGTCGCGGAAGAAGTCGTTGGGCAGATTCTGCGCCTCGTCGATGATCCACAGCGGCAGTATCTGCTTGGTGTCAACAAGCTCCATGATGCGTGCCTTGATATCCCGCCACAACTGAGCGCGTCGGTAGGCTGGGGGCCAGAGCCAACCCTCGGTAGAGATCCAACCGACCAAAGTCGGTCTCGGAGAGATAGATGACTTGCTAGCGGTGGGGGTTCAGTTCCTGGGTTAGTAGCGGCGAAAAAATAACTTCCCGAGTTTACCCATCGACGGGATGCAGAGTATAAGCCCACTGTGGAAGGATTTTGTTTGGGTGGAGATCGAGTTCTTGCATTTGAGCATCTGAGATCTTTTCGCCCTTCTCGTACCTCTTCCGAACCAAAAAGACCAGGACACCCATCACTCCTGACCCAGCAAAGATGATGGGTGTCCTGTCTTTTATATCAAATAATATCAAGGGCGCACGCCACGAACGCCCGTGTCGTCACAGTTTCCACGGTATTGCGGGCCTACAATATTAGAGCTGGAAGAGCTAAAGAAGACGGTCCAGGCATTACCAGCCCCATCAGTCTCTGATGTCCATAACGCTGTGGCACCAGATGCAAATATTGGATCGATATGAATCTCAATATGATGCACAAATCTCTTTTTTGGTTCCTCAAATATCGAGCTCAACTCCCTAACTGTGGGCATACGCCAGTCATTATATCCACCTGTGTTTAAACGGCTCACATATTCTTTGGAATCATCCCAACCAAGACATTTCCCTAATGTCACATAGCTGTCCTCCTTTGTCCACATAAGGTTGGTTCTCGTATCTGTAATCGTGCCCTCTCCATTATCTCTGTAGCGCCCATCGGTTGATTTATTCTTCTCTGCACGATACTCCAGTTCATAAATCTTACCCTGAACCATGTCCGTATCGGATGCTTGTGGAGAAAGGGACAGATATTTCTTTAAGGCATCAAGAGCCTTTTGGTATGCGCCTACCTTTTCGTAGACAATGCCCAAGTTGAAATAGGCTGCCGCACAGGACGGCGCTTTATCAACAGCTGTCTCAAATTGTCTGGCGGATTCAAGATAATCCTGCTTCTCTTTGGCATCCTGTAGAGCAACACGTCCATAGATCATCTCTCGTGTCACTGAGGAACATGACTCGGCATAAGACGACCCGGCAAACCCTAGGGCGAAGAGCGCTGTAAATATTGGTACTATGAATTTCATTACTTTCCTCCTTGACCCGCCAGGAAATCCCAATAGGCGAAGGCGCCGCGCAGATAATATTCGGCATCGGCTGCAATGATGATCTCCTTATCGGATCGTAATATCCTGTAACTCTTTTCCAGATCACCGGGTGAGGCTTTCAGCGCAGTGAGCAATTTATTGGCGCGTTTGACCCGCCAGTCATCAGGGTTCAAAGGCTTCTTACCGGGATTTGGATTTGTCGGCCCCGGCCATTTCTGTATCCTCGATGCAGGTAGAATGGCCTCTAACAGGCCGCTGGAGTCTACACTTACCGGTTGCCCATTCACCTTTGTCTGCCTGCGATATTCGGCGCCAACAGCAATATAAGAGGTGCGTAAACCCTCCAGATAACTCAGCGCGCTGGATGCTGCACGGTGGCTACCGTGGTGAATGACCTGCCTATCCAGATAGTCAATGGCCTTATCAAGGTCACCCTTGCTCATTTCCAGAGCATCCAGAATCAGGTTCGCCCGATCTGATGTCACATAGCGCAGCCAGGTGCCCTTCGGGGCCTGCATGGGGTTCGGAACAGTGTGAATATGCAAACGTGCTCTCGGGCGTGTGAAAAATGACGGCTCGACAGTCATGCTGCGTGTCTTTTTGACCCGGACAGGCTCTGGGCTCTTTAACTGAAGCTGGCCGGAGGGATTGCCCTTGATTCCAAAAGTCGCCGTCCCTGATTTTAACTGTAACGCCGAAACGCCACTGTGAGGTGACATGCTTCCACCCTTTAACAAGCTCAGCGATTCCTGTTTTGACTTCTCAAAGGCCTTTTGGGCGTCAAGTTGCCTCTGTTTTGCTTTTTTCAGTTCTTGCTTCGTCGCTGGGAGTGGAAACTCTTGAAGGGCCTGTTCCAGAAGCTTGATCCCACCGTTGATGTCCTGCATGTTCAATCGTTCAATTCCACGATTGTGAATCGCCACGGCATTTTCCCGGCGAATCGCACTCTCCGCCTGCTTAATCTTGGCTTTGATAGATTCATCCCCCGGAGACAAATTCAGAGCTTGCTTATAATACTTTATCGCTTCCTCCCAATTACCTTTTCGCATCGCTGTGTCACCGAGAACCTTCAAATTTCTAATATTTTGTTGTCGGATCTGCTCCTTATTGGGGCGAGTATTTGGGGGAGGGTAATTGGTATTACGATTGCCCGAACTTGGCCCGTCACTGCATGAAACGGGAGCACCAGTATTAGAGTTGAAGCAATTGTACCCTCCAGCAGAAACACTTTCGCTAGCCATCAGAATAATGATAAGAAAGGTGATGAGCACTTCCATCTTAGATGCAAAGCACAGCCTGACAATAATCAAACCAAGCTTTCTGTTCCTGAACTTGGCCAGAAGAGAGTCAGCTTGGTGCAGTATGCCTGAAGCTATGCACACGCCATTTATTTCTCTGGCCCGTGAATTCAGGAAAGACTTAGAGTAGTTGCCCGGCATGCCTTAACACCTCTTTTACCTCTTCAATTAAACGAACTTCACTAGCTTCTAGGCCTTCCTTCCCTGCTTTTGCCAAAACATAAGAGCGAACCATTGGTCGAATAGGAAACGAGAGAATAAAACCGCCTATGACAGATCCAATCAGCACTGGTGCGATGAGAGCAGCGGTGAATGCCTGACCCGTTTGACTGGATGCCACCATCAAGCCCAAAAAGCTAAGTATCATTCCGAACATAACGCATGTACCGTTATGATCCAGGTTGCGCCCCAATGAGACGCGGAAAAATGCTTTGTCTACTGCACGAAAGACTTCAAGAACAAGCTTAAACCTCCACAGTTTCCCTTTGGACAGGGAGATGTCCCATCGAATTGAGAATGGAGGGTCGGTTCCAGCACCTATATCGTGCTCGATAAGATAGCCCTTCTTTTCGGGATAATGTTCATTCAGGGCACTTAGTAGGTTCTCGCCAATAACTTCAAGCATGGCTCTGGGCTTATCAAATGAATATTCGGAAACGTCGGATTGGAAGACCGGTTTCATTTTCATTCCCCCTAAACGCTTTAGAGTGCTACAGTAGTTTAGTATAGATATGCGTAATATCCATTTTAATTCGCGTCAGCTGCGATATAGGTGATTTTCAGGGTCTGCTGATCTAGCAAGAGTATTAGCACTGAAGGTAGTATAAATATCTCTCAATCCATTCCTCTTTGGAACCATGAGGGGGGTTGCGTAATAAAAAAAAGCTGCCAATCTGTTGCAGGTATGGAGCATTCTCATGAATAAGAAAACTGTACTGAACTCCCTGATTGTTGGTTCAATAATTTTGATACTCTATGTTTTTGTAGGCCACAATTTTGTTAAATTCTATACGGGTGGGAAAATAAATATCATCGCAGCCGGTGCGCAAATCAATAAGCTCTGTAATACCAACGGGGCATGTCCCACGACCATGGGTGGATGGCACCCATCATTCAGCAACAGCGATATGCTGTATAAAGATAACATGATCTATTTTGTAAGCTCTGATGAGGGCGCTAATAAGGGAAAGAAATATCAAACCTTTAAATTAGTTTACAGCTTCATTATCCCGGATGACTGGTTTGAAGTTCAAGGTGGCGTAGGGGAACCAATCACTTCAGGTTGGGAAAGCAAGTAAACACTGTGGTGGTGGGACAGATCCCGCCTACTCTCCACAACTGCGGGAGGCGCTAAAGGAAGTGAGCGATGATGTGATCGGGGGGGCTGAATCGTCTCGCCCATTGGGCGACAGCATTGCACATTTGAAAAAGAGCTATCGGCTTGGTGATCACAGCGGAATCGGTAACCTTGCACGGGCCGTCAACGCCGGTGATATCAGGGCTGCAAAAGCTGTTCTGGAGTCGGGTGGTGGTGATATTACCTGGGAGAACCGACCGTTTGACCAGCTGAAAGAGAAGATGGCAGAGTACGCCGTCGCCGTTTTTTTCCCGGTAATGGCATCACAGAGTGCCGAAGAGGCGCTCAAGGCGCTTGGTGATTTCCGTATCCTCTGTGCCGTTCGCTGTGGCCCCACCGGAGTGGAGCAGATAAATCACCGGGTGGAGCAGGCGCTGGAAAAGCAGGGTGTGCTCAGGGTGGATGGTGAGTACTACCCAGGCCGTCCGATCATCGTCACCGGCAATGATTACCACCTTGGCCTGTTCAACGGCGATATCGGCATATTGTGGCCCGATCCTGACTCTGCCGGTGCACTGCGGGCATGGTTTCAGCTTGCGGATGGCTCCCTCCGCCGGGTTGCGCCCAACCGCCTTCCCCGGCACGAAACGGCATTTGCCCTTACCGTCCACAAAGCCCAGGGCTCTGAATTCTCCAGAGTGTTGCTGCTGTTACCCGAGAACGACAGCGCGGTATTGACCCGTGAACTGCTCTACACAGGGATTACCAGAGCCGCCTAAACAGTTGAACTTTGGGCTCAGCGGGAGAGGATGGCAGTGTCGATAGGACGAACCGTCGCCAGAACATCGGGGCTGATGGAGCGGCTCAATACCGTTTTGTGAGTATCTTCTCAAAAAGCCAGTGCCAAGTGGGCTACAGGGCAACAACAAGAGTTAAAGGTATCGCGTCAGATTTCAGTTAGATACCCCTAACTTCATGTATTAACATCTCTTTTCAGTTAGCGGTAAAGTCATACCGTCTCATAT
>JBEVXT010000444.1:0-11942 GCA_040505955.1 Sedimenticola sp.
GGAAGATGCAAGCGCCTTTATGGATGCAGTGAATGCCGGTAAAGCGGTGCTGGCGGAGAATGCCGTCACCGGACAGGGGCTGCCCGCTTACGGCACCCAGGTATTGATGAATGTGATCAACGGCGTCGGTGGTCTACCCGCTCACAACATGCGTGATGTCGGTTTTGCCGGTGCCCAGAACATCTCCGGTGAAGCGATGCACGAACCCCGCGCCAGTGATGGCAAACCCAACCTCACCACCAATGCGGCCTGTTTTGGCTGCACCATCGCCTGTGGTCGTATCTCCACCATCGATCAGGGCCACTTCTCAATCAAGAGCAAACCCGAATACTGGGGAGCCTCCGGCGGATTGGAGTACGAGGCCGCCTGGGCACTGGGTGCCGACACCGGTATCGATGATCTCGACGCCCTCACCTATGTCAACTTCCTCTGTAATGAAGATGGTTTTGATCCCATCACCTTCGGCGGAACCGTTGCCGCCGCGATGGAGATGTTTGAGGCGGGCAACCTGACCACAGAACAGACCAACGGCATTGAGTTGAAGTTCGGTTCAGCCGAGGCCTTTGTCGCAGCGGCTGAGCTGCTGGTCAGCGGCGAGGGTTTTGGCAAGGATCTGGGGCTGGGCTCTAAACGTCTGTGTGAAAAATATGGTCGTCCGGAACTCTCCATGACGGTGAAGGGGCAGGAGTTCCCCGCCTATGATCCCCGTGGTTTTCAGGGCATTGGGCTCAACTATGCCACCTCCAACCGTGGCGCCTGCCATGTGCGGGGCTACACCATCGCCTCTGAGGTGCTGGGTATTCCGGTCAAGACTGAACAGACCGACACCGACGGTAAGCCGGAGCTGGTCAAAGCGTTTCAGGATGCCACGGCACTGGTGGACTCCGCCGGTCTCTGCCTGTTCACCACCTTTGCCTGGGGCATGGAGAACATCGCCCCCCAGATCGACGCTGCCTGCGAGGGTGACTGGAGTGTGGAGCGCTGTCTTGAAGCGGGTGAGCGTATCTGGAACATGGAGCGGATGTTCAATACCGCCGCTGGCTTTACCGCTGATGACGACAAGCTGCCCAAACGCTTGACTGAAGAGGCGATCAAGGGCGGCCCCACCGACGGGCAGGTCAACCGCCTGGGCGAGATGCTGCCCAAATACTATGAGATACGCGGCTGGAGCAGTGCCGGCGAAGTGACCGAGGCGACCCGCCAACGGCTCTCGCTGTAACTCCCGCACCTGTTCCCTGCTCCGGCTGATTATGGTCGGAGCAGAGAGCGGGTGACTCCCCTCATCAACCCAAGGTATCTCTCCCATGCAACATCTGATTATTGGCGCCGGCCCCGCTGGCGTTATTGCGGCGGAGACGCTGCGACAGACCGATCCCGAAGCCGGGATCACCCTCATCGGCGCGGAACCTGCACCCCCCTACTCACGCATGGCCATCCCCTATATTCTGGCTGGAAATATTGACGAATCGGGCAGCTACCTGCGCGAGTCACAGAACCACTTTGATGATCTCAACATACAGTTATTACAGCAGCGGGTGACACGGGTGGATAGTGCCGCCGGGGAGGTTGTTCTAAACGACGGCTCCCACCACGCCTATGACAAACTCCTGATTGCCACCGGCTCTACACCCGCAGCACCCCCTGTGCCCGGTATCGACTCAGCTAACGTCCACAGCTGCTGGACCCTGGAAGATGCGAGAGAAATCGTTAACCATGCTAAGTCAGGGGCCAATGTCGTACTGATTGGAGCCGGATTCATCGGCTGCATCATCCTTGAGTCATTGATGGCCAGAGGCGTAAACCTCACCGTTATCGAAGCGGGGGATCGCATGGTGCCACGGATGATGAATGACAAGGCCGGAGCAATACTTAAGCAGTGGTGTATCGATAAAGGCGTTAACATTCTCACCTCCTGCAGTGTCCAGTCGATAGTGGCTGGCGGCAGTGCCATGGAGGTCACCACTGATAAAGGTGACCCACTTGCTGCCGATCTGGTGATCTACGCCACCGGCGTGCACTCCAATATCGATTTTCTCCAGGGGAGTGGGGTCGAGACTGACCGGGGCATACTCGTCAATGATGAGATGGAGAGCAGCGTAGCCGGTATCTACGCCGCAGGGGATGTAGCCCAGGCTCTCGACTTCTCCACCGGGCAGCGCCATGTTCATGCCATCCAGCCAACCGCCGCAGACCATGGCCGCATTGCCGCTCTCAATATGGCGGGAGTGGGGTGCAAGCACCAGGGCTCGGTCAACATGAATGTACTCGATACCCTGGGACTGATCTCCTGCTCATTCGGACTGTGGATGGGGGTGGAGGGCGGCGACGCAGCTGAACGCTGCAATGCCGAAGAGTCAAAGTACATCAACCTGCAGTTTGACGGTGATATTCTGGTGGGTGCCTGCTCTGTCGGTCTGACCCAGCATGTGGGTGTTATCCACGGACTGATTGCATCGAGAACCCGACTGGGAGAGTGGAAAGCGCGACTGCTGGACGACCCACTGAGTATTATGGAAGCTTATATCGCTTCTACCCAGGAGCTGGGCAATCTTTAATCCGGGTAATGATTCAGTACAATATAACCACCGCACTTACCATCATGAAGAGTAACTTCTCAATACGGCCGTGCAGAAGGATCGCAATGACTCCTTTTCGGAACACATCGCGTCATGCTTTATAACACCCCACGTCATGCTTTATAACACCCCGCGTCATGCTTTATAACACCCCGTCATACCCGCGCAGGCGGGTATCCAGTGATACGGAGTGCCAGTCTCTGGATTCCACCCTTTGGCCCGTAAACGGTGCAGCTCTGTGGCACAGACTTATTGAGAAGTTACCTTGAAGAGGCTCAGAGCGCACAGAGGAGAGCTTTTCTTTGCGACCTCTGCGTCTTCTCTGCGATCTCAGCGTCCTGCTTGTCTGTTTTCAGACGGGCACTAATCCAGTTACAACACCGGGTTATTGCTATGAAGATTAATCTGGAACTCTACGCCTCCCTGATGCGTCTGCTGCCACCTGGAGACTCAAGACACCACCGCACCATGGAGGTCAGGGAGGGCATCACGGCCCAGGGATTTATAGAACACCTTGGCATCAGTGATGAAGAGGCCCATATTCTGCTGGTCAACGGCCACTTTGTCTGTGGCGAAGAGCGCCTGTCCAGAGCCCTTGTCGAAGGTGAGACCATTTCGATCTGGCCCCCGGTGGCCGGTGGATGAGATCAACACCATGAGTGAACCAATGACACAAGAGTATGAGATGGGCTATACGGCGAGGGAGTTTGAGCAGGTACTGCACGGCCAGTTCATCACCACCGACAGCAGTTACCACTGCCGTGACCGTTCCGCCTCTGAATGGGAGATCGATTACGCTAACGGCGGAGCGGTAACCATCACCATCGAGCCACAGCCACCAAGGGAGTTGGGAGTGTTCTCACTGCCGGTGCTGCGCGTACTGTTTCACTTTACTGATACGGATGAAACAGCGCAAAAGAGCTTCATGGCGCGCTTTTTCAAATATTTCCACAAAGGTGGTGGCTAGTGCTTCCTCTAACCCCGGAGCAGCAAGAGCGCTACAGCAGACAGACCCGCCTGCCACAAATCGGTGAGGAGGGGCAGCAACGTCTGCTGGCCTCCCGTGTGCTAGTGATTGGAGTGGGGGGGCTGGGCTCGCCGGTACTTCTCTACCTCGCCGCCGCCGGTGTCGGCCACCTGGTGATCAGTGATTACGATCAGGTGGAACTCTCCAATCTGCAACGTCAGGTAATTCACCAAACAGACAGCGTGGGTGAACTGAAGGTCGACTCCGCAAAACAGAGGATCACCGCCACCAATCCCGACTGCCGGGTGGATGCCATAACCCACGAACTGGAGGGTGAAGAGCTGCAACGGCAGATTGCACAAGCTGATGTAGTGGTCGACTGCAGTGACAACTTCCCCACCCGCTTCAATATCAACCGCTACTGCGTAGCCGCCTCAACACCCCTGGTATCCGGCGCCGCTATTCGTCTGGAGGGGCAGGTCGCCACCTACCACCCGGCCAACGGCGGCCCCTGCTATCAGTGCCTCTACAAACAGAACTATGAAAATATGGCCACCTGCGAGATGGAGGGAGTCGCCGGGCCAGTGGTGGGTATCATCGGCACCATGCAGGCACTTCAGGTAATACAACTGATCACGGGGAAGGGTGACCAGCTCCCGGGGAAGTTACTGCTGTTTGATGGCGAAACCATGACTTGGCAGTCGATAAACATCCCGAAAAATCCAACCTGCCCGGTATGTGCCTCATAATCGATCAAAAGAGATGCGTGCTGATCATCTGTAGTGAATGGCGCGTAACTATTCAGCTCACCCCTCTCTCTTGGAAGCTTGCCCCCATATAGGACTAACGCTATAGTGAAATTATCCTCAACGGGGTGCTCGCAGGAGCCTGTCCGAGAATAGGCACCGTAGCGAGGGAAGTCCATTTTGAGTCATTTTTTTCGGTCATTTGAGGCGAATAGTTACTCTTATTCAACGAAAATGAGCGGAAAAAAGGGCCAAAATGGGGTTTCCGCAGTAGGTGTCCTATTCTCGGACAGGCTCCTGTAGCTGAGAGGTAATCGCACCAACCCGATGAACCTGATCCAGCTAATACTGGCGTAGGGATGTGAGCGGATCCTTTAGCGATTTACCTCCATCTCTCCGGTTATTATCTCACTCATTGATAATAGAGACTCTCTATGTCCAAGTTTACACAATTGCTCTCTGTTGCCGTACTCTGCACCCTTGTTTCGATGAGCAGTCTGGCGGCTAAACCCACCCTGACCATCTATACCTATGACTCTTTTATAACTGAATGGGGTCCCGGCCCCCAGGTTAAAAGTGCGTTCGAAAAAGAGTGCAACTGCACACTGGAATTTGTCGGTCTGGAGGATGGCGTGTCCCTGCTGAGCCGCCTAAAGCTGGAAGGAAAAAACAGCAGGGCGGATGTGGTGCTGGGTATAGATACCAACCTGACCGCCGATGCCCGGGCCACCGGCCTCTTCAAACCCCATGGTCTCTCCCTGGTAAATTCATCCCTCCCGCAGAGATGGGATGACGATACATTTCTACCTTATGACTACGGCTATTTTGCCTTTGTCTACAACAAAGAGCTGCTGAATAACCCACCCACCAGTCTGAAGGCGCTGGTTGAGGATCCGGGGGCACCACAAATCCTGATACAGGATCCCCGTACCAGCACACCCGGCCTCGGCCTGCTGCTGTGGGTGAAAAAGATTTATGGTGACAAAGCCGATGAGGCCTGGGCCAAGCTCTCCAGTCGCATCGTTACGGTCAGCAAGGGTTGGAGTGAAGCCTACGGGCTGTTTCTCAAGGGTGAAGCGCCGATGGTTTTAAGCTACACCACCTCACCGGCTTACCACATTATTGCCGAAAAAGATGAGCGTTTTGCCGCTGCACGTTTTTCCGAAGGTCACTACCAGCAGATCGAAGTCGCCGGTCTGGTGGCAACAAGCAAGCAACAGGCTCTGGGACGGAAGTTTCTCTCGTTTATGCACAGTGCCACGTTCCAAAGCATTATTCCAACCACCAACTGGATGTACCCGGCAGCCCTGGAAGCATCAAAACTGCCTGCCGGTTACAACGGCCTTATCGATCCATCTCCCGCCCTGCTCTTCGCAGATGAGGAGATAGCCAAGAACCGTAAGCAGTGGGTGGAAGATTGGCTTGAGGTGATGTCGAATTAGGAAGGTCATATGCGCCCCACCCGCTCAGCCTATCTGATCCTTGGCTTTCTGGCGCTGGCGGTGTCGGCACCACTGCTGAGTCTGATCACTGTCGGAGCCTTTTCGGGAGAGGGCTCTTTTGACTTTGCCTTTTGGCAGAGCCGCTATATTCGCCGGGTGGTGACATTCAGCCTGTGGCAGGCATCACTCTCCACCCTGTTGAGCGTTGGCCTGGGTCTGCTGGTAGCACGCTCCCTGGCACATCACGGTGATTTTTTCCTGCGTAGCCTGCTGCTGAAGCTATTTGGATTGCCCCTGGTGGTACCCTCGGTGGTGGCGGTAATGGGTGTTGTATCGGTCTACGGAAGCAGTGGCTGGATACCTCTTGGCCGTTCTCTCTATGGGTTGAACGGCATACTGCTTGCCCATCTTTTCTTTAATTTACCTCTTGCCGTACGCCTGCTGCTTCCTGTGTGGCAATCGATACCGTCACACCACTGGAAGATGAGCGAACAGTTGGGGTTGAACCAGTGGCATCAGTTTAAATATCTCGAATGGCCGGCACTACGCGAGAGCCTGCCCGGGATTGCACTGCTGGTATTCATGCTCTGCCTAACCAGTTTTGCGGTGGTACTGACCCTCGGTGGCGGACCGCGCAGCACCACGCTGGAGGTAGCGATCTATCAATCCTTGCGCTTCGACTTTGATCCATCAAGGGCAGTTATTCTGGCACTTCTGCAGCTTGCCCTCTGCCTCTTGGTGGCCTGGGCAAGCTCCCGTTTTCATAAACTGCCGGAGGTCGAAATCACCCTGCCGCAAGTACAGTTGCGCAGCCAAACAACCTCTCCTCATCTGCACTCAATCATAATTATCCTGGCCGCCCTGTTTGTCGGCATGCCCCTGTTGGCCATGTTGATCGACGCCTTCAACGGCCCGCTTCTCAAGGTTTTGGGCAACCTTCAACTATGGCAATCCGCCGTTTTTACCCTGGTGATCGGATTAAGCAGCGCCACCCTGTCGGTTGTCGCCGCCTGGCTACTACTCGATACCAGCAGCGATCTGGTGCTGGCGGGCAGACCAAAAAAAGCGGGGATGATCGAACTGGCTGGCTCCATTGTCTATGTGGTTCCACCGCTGGTCATCGGCACCGGCCTGTTTGTTTTGATGGCACCCTGGCTCAACGTATTTGACTGGGCCATCCCCATAGTGATTTTAATCAATACCATGATGGGGTTGCCCTTTGTTATCCGTACGCTGGGACCTGCGATGCGCCAGAGCAAGAGCCGCTATCAGCGCCTCTGCCACACCCTGTCACTCAGTGGCTGGAACCGATTCAGGATTGTCGACTGGCCTCTGCTTAGAAAACCGACAGGTCTCTCTGCGGCACTGGTTGCGGCGATGGCGATGGGGGATCTGGGGGTGATCGCACTGTTTGGCACACCCGACACCACTACCCTGCCTCTGCTGCTCTATCAGCAACTTGGGGCCTATCTGATTCCCAATGCTGCGGTAACGGCCGCCTTTTTACTGTTTTTCTGCCTGGCGATATTCTGGTTGCTGGAGAGAGGTATCGGAGGGAGGGCAGATGCTGAAACTTAAACAGCTTAGATTCAGCTACACACAAACCGATGGGCTCAACAGCGGTGGAATGTGCTTTGATCTAGAGGTTGAGGGTGGCGAGATACTGAGCCTCATAGGCCCCAGCGGCTCGGGTAAAAGCACCCTGCTCAACCTGATTGCCGGATTTATTCAGCCCAGTGCAGGCGAGATACTGGTCAAGGATCGGAACATAGGATCACTCTCACCGGCAGAACGACCCGTAACCATCGTCTTCCAGGAGCACAACCTGTTTCCCCACCTTGATGTTTTCACCAACGTTGCTTTGGGGATAAACCCCTCACTCAAACTCACCCAAGAGCAGCGAAGCGCCGTCAATGCCGGGTTGCACAAGATGGGGCTCGGAGGCATGGAGAAGCGTAAACCAGGGCAGCTCTCCGGCGGCCAGAGACAACGCGTTGCCCTTGCCCGGGCACTGGTCAGGGAGCATGAGATTCTGTTACTCGACGAACCGTTTACCGCACTGGGCCCGGCTCTCAGGAAGGAGATGATCGAATTGGTCAGGGAGCTGGTGGAGAGACAGGGTATGGCGGCGCTGTTGGTCAGCCACCAGCCCCAAGATGCCGAACTGGCCTCCAAACGCACTGCATTCATCAATAATGGAGAGGTGGCGCAAGTCGATGAGACAAGAAAATTACTGACGGAGTCCCATCTTCCGGAAGTGATGGAATATCTATGAGCCTGTCCGGAAATAGGGCTCCAGTGTGAACCAGCCATCGATGCCTGATCTGGAGACAATCTTCAAGCGCATACCGATGTTGCCCAGCACCCGCATTGAAGATCTTCAGGTCAAGCGGCTTTCGGGGTTCACCAACCACAACTTTCATATCAAAGGTGCTCACGCCGACTGGGTGCTGCGCATCCCCAGGGCGGAGACAAACCAGTTCATTGATCGCGCAATCGAAGCACACAATAGTGATATTGCGGTGCTGATGGGCCTCGCGCCGGAGTGTATATGGCGTGATAACACCGGCCTCAGCCTTTGCCAAACACTAAGCAATACGCGACCGATCAAGCCACTGGATCTGCAAAATAGTCAGATCCGTGAATCACTCGTATCAAAGCTGACACGGCTGCATCAGTGCGGCGCAGAGTTTGGAGGACGGGTCAACCTTGAGGAACTGCTGACAGGCTTCTATCAACTGGCACAAAAGCCTCAGCAGCGGTTGCTCAAAAGCAGCTACCATAAGGCGAAAAAGAAGATTAAGAACCTGGCGCAAGAAGATGGAGTGCCGGTACCTTCGCATAACGACCTGGTTCTGGAAAATATCCTACTTGATGATACAAAGCGGATATGGCTCATCGACTGGGAATACTCATCCATGGCATCGCCCTACTGGGATCTGGCAACCTTATGTAATGCGGCGGACTTCAGTCATAAGCAGTCAGCAGGGTTGTTAGCTGACTATCAAAGACAGCATCATACGCTTAAACTGGAAGTGCTCATCGAGTATCGCTACATAGTAAAAACCATATCAGCTTGCTGGATGGCCGCTTTTAATCACAAAGACCCGGGGGCTTAAATTAGCCACCCTTGAACCAAACCTGACTCTAACCCCCTCTTTGAAGGACAGGCGCTCTATGGGAAAGCAGTGACTCCCCAGCCAAAGACCCCATCGCTCTACCAGCTGTTCAGTACCCTCAGTCTTGATGTGGTGGTTGAAACTGTTATTGGAGCTGCCTTTGTCTCCCAGCTGTGCGGAGTGTATCCCGATGGTTGGTTCTATCTGATTATGGCCCTGTCGGTGTGGATAATTTATACAACCGACCATCTGATTGACGCTTGGCGATTAAAGCAGAAGTCGCACACCCTCCGGCACAGATTCCATTACCGCAATTTCGGTCTACTGGTCTCCCTGGGAATTATCCTCTCTCTCATCGTTTTTCTGCTGGTACTCACAAAGCTTCACCCCCGGATCATCACCGGTGGATTAATTGTCCTGGCGATGAGCGCGGCATACTTTGGCACCCTGAGCCTGCTGAAAACACGAAGAGGCCGACTGCTGCATAAGGAGCTCATCGTTGCATTCGTCTATACCGCCGGCATCTGGGTTGGCCCGACTGCACTGCGTGGAACACCTCTCACATTCCATGAGACCCTTCTCATGAGCCTGTTTTTCATGCTGGTCTGGTCGGTGCTGCTGCTCTACTCTGCGATAGAGGTTGAAGTGGATCGCCTGGATGACCACCGCACCATGGCAACCCGCTACAGCGTCCGGGTCTGCCGTCACGTCATCCACCTTCTTCTCTTTCTGCAGTTTGGCTTGAATCTCTATTTGATTGCCACAAGCGGTATCGAAATGGTACGAAATGCGGCCATGCTGTTCATGCTGATGGCCTCTGTTATCTTGATCATGGACACCTTTCCCTCACTGTTCAGGGTCAACTACAGGTACCACCACATCGGCGAGCTAATTTTTTGGTTACCTCTGCTGTTGATTGTCTGAGATGTGATGATCCCTGTGTCAGCATATAGGTTCGCCGTTTTGAATCAGTAAATTTATTACCTGTTATCAGACCACTTTTTGAATTGAGGTAATTTACAATCTTTTTCGATTTCATACCAAGGTGCCTTTAGGCTAACCCAAATATGATTTGCAGGTCTAACTACAGGATCATCATCCAATGTTCCTAAGCGAAGAATATAATGCTTTTGATTTTCTTTATGAGCATATATGTGTGAGCCGCAATTTGAACAAAAACACCTGACTTTATCAGGTGACGACTGATAACACTTAATCAGGTTTTCACCTGAGGTGAATTCAAAATCATCTATTTGTACAGCTGCTACAGATGAAAAAGCAGAACCATGTGCTTTTCGACATGTGGTGCAATGACAGTGGGTTATTTCACCAACTTTACCATGAATTGCATATGTAACTTCTCCACACATACAGCTACCTTTAATCATTTACGTTCTTCCTTATTTATGCAATGGTTTTGTGGTCAGTTCTAACATTCCAACATTAGTTTAAAAAAACGTAACTGTTCAGCACGGTAATCCAGAACTCAGGAGTCAATGTCATTAACTTAAGCTTAATGCCATGGTCATCCCTGCATAGGTTGGAACTCACAGTGGTCGAACTTCCCTCTTTCCCGTCATACCCGCGCAGGCGGGTATCCAGCGCTACGGAGCGCTGTCCCCTGGATTCCATCCTTAGGTCCGTAAACGGTGCATCCCTGCACCACTACTCCCGCCTACGCGGGAATGACGAGCCTGAAGTTTACGGGGAATTTTCCACCTAAGTTAATGGCATTGACTCAGGAGTAGGAGTGAACTTGTTCGCGATGGACTACGAAACGTGCTCTTCGCGAACAAGTTCGCTCCTACATCTGAGTTCCAGATTACCGTGTTGAATAGTTACATTTATTTTTCCATATTTGTTCATTTCATTATACCTTTTTCTTTTTCATTTAGAATCTGTTTCCGTTTTTCTGTGAATGCCCACCAAAGCTGCGGCTCTCCGCCTTCCATGAAATGGATTGCAGACATAAACACATCGATTACACAGTGGTCTATTCGTTTGCCTTTTTTACTACAAAGTAAGCTGTACAAGTGAAAAGCACTCTTCCCAATCAATTCCCGAGGATGATCAACCCCTATCAAGCGAAGATCTCTGCCAATTGCTTTACCGATATTTGGAAGTTCCTCTAGCTGAGAAACTTTTTTTCTGTCAGGAGTTTTCATGTTTCTCATTTTTGCATAACGTTCAGCAACTCCGAAAACAAATTCGAGCTTGCGAGCATTTTGTCCGAGTGACTGTACTTGTTATACCTTATTCATGACATTGGCTGTCTAATGATAGTTTTCCACTTTTCTGGGGCCGCTCGCCTAATATCACTAAGATAAATCTCGTGATGCTTCCCCCTCCTCTGGCTTCCATTTTCCTCAATGAAAGAATGCACTTTTTCTACCGTTGGGCCTTCTTCTGAAAATGGACCAATATGCATTATTTGAGCAACCTTTCCTTCCTCAAATGATTCGAACCTAACCAGTGGTAAAGATACAGGATTTTTCTTGACTTTGACTTGCTCCATTGCTTCTTGAACCATTTCTTTTGTTACAAAGTCAGGCTGCATAATCATAAGCGTCCATTTCCAACCGTCTTTGTTTTCTACGCTGAATGACGACATATCATCTGCCCACCATAATCCTTCTAGTGGCAACACCCCATAATCAATCCCTAACTCTCCTTTTTTAATCATGAATTTCAATGTGTAGGAAAGCGGATACAATACGTCAATGGCATCTTGAAATGATTGAGATGTGTTCGGATCACCTTCCCCATCAACCATAAAGTAATTCAATTTCGGCACTTCCACGATGTCAACTTTCTTAGCCGATGGCTTGTATAGAACCTTGAGTTCCTTCTTGAAATCTATTTTATCCATTGATGTTTCTCTATTTAGGTATAACGCCAAGCCGCACCCGACGCATAAGGAGCGGTAGCGACTGAAGCGGTCGGGGCAGGCAAATGTTATGTATTTTCATTACCCAAGAAGTCATCGTAAGTTGGTTGTAATTGATTGTGAAAACCCCAACCAATACCATTTGTATCTTTCACTACACTCTGGCATCTTTTAATAAATTCACTTACCAGTTTTGAATCAACAA
>JBEVXT010000445.1:0-2384 GCA_040505955.1 Sedimenticola sp.
TAATCGTCTATTTCTTATAGCGTTTGAGTTGAATAGTGGTTAATTTCTTACCTCCTCATTAGGAAATAAATTTACAACACAAGGAGTTTCACCATGAAAACTGCAATTCGTTCTATCTTTCTCGCCCTGCTCTTCTCATTCTCCGCCTTCGCTGCTCCGGTCAACATCAATACTGCAGGTGCAGATGCCATCGCCGCCGCCCTCTCCGGTATTGGCGCTGCCAAAGCACAGGCAATCATCGCCTACCGTGAAGCTAACGGACCGTTCAAGAGCGTAGATGATCTTGCCATGGTCAGGGGTATTGGTAAAAAGACGGTTGAGAAGAACCGTACCGATATCCTGCTGGCTGATGAGGTAAAGCAGTAGTAGCGATTCAGCTCAGGTCTGAGCTGTCACAGGAGAGGGGCCGGAGTCACCACCAAATGAGTGGGGCTCCGGCCTATCTTGTGGTGTCGCTGTGCTGCGGTGTTCTGGCATACATAGCTAAGCTCGGCTAATGTGGAATCGCATTCCATATCAGACGGATCGTGCTCGATAGGAAAGGAGCGGAGTATGCAGGGTATATGATTTCTACTCGATTTTTTGGCATAGCTCCGATCTCTGTAAGTCACCAGTCGCCGATGGTCATATCGCTGCATGTTGGCGTCTGCTGGCTCCGGAGTTGTTCTGGGGCTGGGTGATCCTGTTTGGCGCTTTCGTGGTTGATGCGGCAGTTATGTTGGTCAAATTGACGTAACCGGGATCTGGATGATCTGGTCGCTGAGCATGCGGATCTCTTGTGAGTTGTTGATGACAATTCCCAGCGGCAGGTGGTTGTCTTTGATGAAGCGAGTCAGTGAGGTGAGTTGCCGGATCTTTGTGCTGCTGCCGAACTTGATCTCGATGGGGACAGCTCCGTGTGACCCCTCCATGATCAGATCCACCTCTGCGCCATTTCTGGTGCGGTAGTAGTGGCAGCTCGATTGGTTGGTATCGGCTGCTTCAAACCCCTTGATCAGCTCTTCAATCACTGCTGATTCAAAATGTTGCCCAACGAGCGGGGAGTGGATTAGTTGCTCCCGGTTGGTGATCTTCAGAAGGTGATTGAGTAGTCCGGAATCCCTGAACAGCCCTTTTGGCATCTTGACGGTTGATTTGATGGCCGAGCTTTCGTAGGAGGGCAGGTTTCTCCAGATAAAGGTCTGTGCAGCAACCTCTAGATAGTCACGAACCGCAACTTCTGAGGTGTCGATGGAGCGCCCAAGTTGTGCCTTGTTGATGGTAGTGCCGGACAGGTTGGCTAACATGGTGACGAAGCGACGGTATTTGATGCTGTCGAGCCGGGGAAAGAGTTTGCGCACATCCCGATCGATATAGGTGCGGTGGTAGTTCTCCATCCAGAGCTGGAAGCCTGTATCGCTCAATGTGCTTGCCGGTTCCGGGTAGCCGCCACGCAGCATGTGGTTGATGAAGTCGCATTCGCTCCTGACATCAAGCTTGCGCAGTTGACGAAGGCTCTCACCGGAAAGTGGGCCGGAGAGAATCTGAAAAAAATCGGAAAGCGGCAAGCGTGCCTGTTCGCTGAGCTTGAGTGTGCCGAGTTCAATGATGCCGATCCGGCCAGCCAGAGAATCGGATGCAGCAGAGAGGATTTCCGGTGAGCTGGAGCCTGTCAGGATGAAGCGATTCTTACGTGTACGATCGTGGTCGATGACACCACGAAGCTCCTTGAATAGCTGAGGAGATTCTTGAGCCTCATCGATAATGATTTCAGTCGGGTACTCTCGAAAGAAGAGGTCGAAATCGCCGGTAATGAAGTCGAAGTCGCTGCCACGTTCCAGATCGAAATAACGCCACCCTGGCCGACATGCCTTTGCCAGCGTCGTCTTGCCAACTTGCCGAGCACCAAGCACCAATACCGCAGGAAAGACCCCAAGTAACTGATCGATTGTCTGTTGATGCGCACGCTCTATATAAGTCATATCCTAACTGTACCATTGGAAAATACTTGTTTCAATGAAGTGAGGCAGACTGGATGGCTTGCTGGGGTAGTGATTGCGTAGCGCCGCTTGTATGGTTGGCGTTACGCTTCAAGGCTGGGCGCGTGAATTGCAGGAGCTTAGGGCAACCATTTTTTGCCACGGAATCATGCGGAAGACACGGAAAGGTGCGAGTAATGTTGTGCTTATTTTAAAAACTCCGTTAATGGTAATGATTGTTATTCGCTTTGTCATTGTGCGTGGTAGGGATGCTCTTTTTTGTCAATAGTGTCTCTGTATGGGTTGCAAATATACATTGATATGTCTTTTGTGTGGAGATACTATCTTCAGCTATGGATACCCTGCTTGAGCAGATCATTGCCGATTTTCATGAGCGGCCATTGCCGCACCTCACTTGCCGCTCGG
>JBEVXT010000446.1:0-7455 GCA_040505955.1 Sedimenticola sp.
CCCCCTCACCAAGGGGAATGATGTAAACGCACTATTGGGTATGTCGAGTTAGCACAGCATAATCCGACAACCTTTTGACTTTGTAGGCCAAGAGCCTACATCCCGGCTTTTGCGAAACCCGTCTAAGTAGTAAAGTGGAGCGGGAAAGATATCCAAAAACCTGTGACGGACTCACGGATTGAGCCTGTGGGGGTGTTATAAAGGAGCCTAAATACTAAGCGCACTCAATTTGCTTATGCAGTATTTTCCTGACGATCCCAGTGGATCTAAGCTCATATATTTATAGGATGACAAGCTTGCATGGAAGACATATCCCCCTCAGACCTAAAAACAATACTCCACTCCAAAAGAGCAAATCTTTATTATCTAGAACACTGCCGTGTTTTGGTCAATGGTGGCCGGGTTGAGTACGTTACTGACGAAGGAAAACGCTCTCTCTACTGGAACATTCCCATTGCCAACACTACCTCTCTCTTGTTGGGCACAGGCACATCTATTACCCAAGCAGCCATGCGTGAACTAGCAAAAGCCGGTGTTTTAGTAGGGTTTAGCGGTGGTGGCGGTACCCCCTTGTTCAGCGCAACCGAACGCGATACAGACATCATCTGGTTCTCACCCCAAAGCGAATACAGGCCCACCGAATACCTGCAAGCCTGGGTCAAATTCTGGTTCGACGATGAGAAACGACTTGAAGCTGCAAAAATTATCCAACGCACACGCATCCACCGTATCCAACACTACTGGCTAAAAAACCGGGTACTGGCGGATAAAGGATTTATCATCGACCCCAGTCACCTCGAAACACTGCTAAGTAGTGCACTCAACACCATCGAAGAGGCAATAGATGTGACTGCCCTGCTCACTGCAGAGGCACGATTAACCAAACAACTATTCAAACTCGCCGTCCATGCCGTGGGCTATGGAGATTTTGTACGGGCCAAGCGAGGCACCGGCACTGATCCTGCCAACCGTTTTCTTGACCACGGAAACTATCTGGCCTACGGACTCGGCGCTACTGCAACCTGGGTATTGGGACTGTCCCACGGATTGGCAGTACTGCATGGAAAGACAAGACGGGGCGGTTTAGTTTTTGATGCAGCCGACTTAATCAAAGACGCCACCATCCTGCCCCAAACATTTATCTCTGCCATGGCCGGTCATGACGAGCAAGAGTTCCGCCGTGCCTGCATCGAATCCCTGACACGCTCTGAGGCATTGGACTTCATCATAGACACGCTGAAGTCCGTAGCTAACGAACTGGGAGGTAATACGGCGTGAATATCATGCTCATCTCTCAGTGCAATAAAAATGCACTCAAAGAGACCCGGCGTATTCTTGACCAGTTTGCCGAGCGGCGCGGCGATCGTAGCTGGCAGACCGCCATCACCCGTCAGGGCCTGATAACGCTGCATCGCATGCTGCGTAAGACTGCCCGAAAAAATACAGCGGTGGCCTGCCTATGGATTCGCGGTAAAGATCATAGCGAACTGATCTGGGTAGTGGGCGACAGTCTGCGTTTTAACGATCAGGGAGGCACTCCTACCAACACCACCGAGCGCGATATACTGCGCAGACAGGATGAGAACGACTGGCACCATGCCGAAGATATCCGGCTGCTAGCCTCACTCGCCGCGCTGTTTCACGATTTAGGCAAAGCCAGCCAAGCCTTTCAGGAAAAGCTCAAAGGAGGCAAGCCCATCGCTGACGCTTATCGCCATGAGTGGATTTCACTACGCCTGCTCGAGGCATTTGTGGGTAGTGACGATGATACAGGATGGTTGACACGCCTAGCTGAGCTACCGGATGTAGAAGATAAAACCTGGCAAAAACAGTTGTTACGTGATGATGCCGAAAGAAGGCCCCCGGCACCGCTGAAAAAACTACCCGCACTGGCTAAAGCAATTGGTTGGTTAATCCTCTCCCACCACAGAATGCCAACCAATCCCGTCTTTGATGCTGGCATTAAAAGCACCACCCTGAAAAAACTGCCTGACAACATTCCTGCACTTTGGTGTGGTGCGCGCAATAAACGCGATGGCGAACCAGACCATCAATACACCAAAGCAAAAGCGACCTGTTGGAAATTCAACAAAGGCACTCCCTTCAACAGCAAACACTGGCGACAGCATGTTCGCCAGGTCGCCCAAACCATGCTGAAACGCACCAGCCTGCTGAGCACCCCTTGGCTGGATGACCTTTACGTGATGCACCTGTCCCGTATGGCACTGATGCTGGCAGACCACTTCTACTCCAGCGAAGAGAGTCATCAATACTACGGCGATAAAGACTACCCTCTAATTGCCAACACCGACCGTGATACAGGTAAAGCAAAACAGCGGCTTGACGAACACCTGATTGGCGTAGAGGTCAACGCCTCCCGTATCGTTCGCTCCTTGCCTCGCCTTGAGCAAAAAATGCCACGCATCGCCCGCCACAAGGGATTTCGTCAACGCAGTAGCGACAAGCGATTTCGCTGGCAAGACAAAGCTTTTGACCTTGCAAGCAGCCTGCAATCACGCACCACCAGCCAAGGATTTTTTGGTGTCAACATGGCCTCTACCGGCTGCGGAAAGACCCTCGCCAATGGCCGCATTCTCTACGCCCTGGCCCACCCTCAACAGGGCGCACGATTTAATATCGCCCTAGGATTACGGGCTCTCACGTTACAAACTGGCGACGCCTACCGCGAGCGTCTGGGGTTGGGTTCTGAAGATATGGCGGTTCTCGTCGGTGGCGGTGGCATTCGAGAGCTGCATGAGCACCAGCAAAAACAGGGGGAACTAGAGCAGACTGGCCGCGAATCGGCCAAATCACTACTGCCTGACCAGAACTTCGTACACTTTGAAGGCAGCCTGGAGGATGGCCCTCTCAACAGATGGCTAAAACAATCTCCTGACGCCCAGAAACTACTCAACGCCCCTATTCTTATCAGTACCATCGACCACCTCATACCCGCCACTGAAGGTACCCGTGGTGGGCATCAAATAGCCCCCATACTGCGCTTGATGACGTCCGATCTGATATTGGATGAGCCAGACGATTTCGGCCTCGAAGACCTGCCAGCACTCACCCGCTTAGTTCATTGGGCAGGGCTACTCGGTAGCCGAGTACTATTATCCTCAGCCACACTGCCACCCGCACTGATACAAGGACTGTTTCAAGCCTATCGTGAAGGTCGGCGCATCTATCTAAAAAACCGCAGTGAGCCTGGACAGCCGCTCAATATCTGCTGCGCCTGGTTCGATGAGTTCAATACTTTAGCCAGTGACCACGCAGAAGATAAAAGCTACGCCCAAGAACATCACCACTTCGTCGAAAAACGACTGGGAAAATTGGCAGAGGCTCAACAGCGCCGCAAGGCCATCATTCAACCACTGACCATTGCCCACGGACAAAGACGGGAAGCCATCTGCCAGGATCTTGCCAAATCACTGTTTGACCAGATACCCGCTCTGCACTCGGCCCACCACAATCAAAACCCAAAAACCGGCAAACGTATCAGCTTTGGATTGATCCGCATGGCCAATATAAACCCGTTGGTGGCTGTAGCTGAGTCGCTCTACGCCATAGGCGCACAAGCAAATCAACGCATTCATCTGTGCATTTACCACTCCCAGCATCCACTTCTGGTCCGTTCCGGCATAGAGAGGCGTTTGGATCGGCTGCTCAATCGCAAAAAACCAGAGGCCATTTTTCAAGACAAAGAGATGCGCCACTGGCTTGACCAGCACCAGGAGCAGGATCAGATATTCATAGTCCTAGGAACGGCTGTAACTGAAGTTGGGAGGGATCATGACTATGATTGGGCCATCGTAGAGCCCTCCTCCATGCGGTCTATCATTCAACTTGCAGGCCGGGTTCGCCGTCATCGTGAAGGCATTTGTGAAACACCCAACATCCATCTGCTGGATACCAACGTCAGGCACCTGGAACAGGGGGCAACAAAACCCGCCTTCTGCTACCCCGGTTTCGAAAACGCCACCTTTCCACTCGAACACCACCAACTAACCAAACTGCTTACCGACACCCAACTGGCAAATATTGATGCCACACCACGCATCCGTGAACGGTCGCCGCTTCAACCAGGGCAGAATCTGGTCGATCTCGAACACACCTGCCTACGAGCCCTGATGCTGGGAGAAAAGCAAGCTAACGGAAGTAATATGACCTCCGTACAGGCCTGGTGGGATACCCGCGCAACCCTGAGCGGTGAACTGCAGCGCAAACAACGCTTTCGTAAAGACCCTCTAGGACGGCAGCGCTATGGCCTATTGCCAAACGACGATGATGAGATTGAATTTAGACGCTTCTTGCGAGAAGGCGGTACAACCCTGACCAGTAAGCTTAAGCACGATATTCAGCTGAAACCCGGCCCCCGTATCAACTTCTGGGGTGAACCGGACTATGTAAATGCACTGGAAGTGCTGGCCGAATCCCTAGGCATGGAAACCCTGCACTGCGCCAAGAGATTTGGCGTGATCGATCTACCAGAAAAAGGGTGTGATCAAGGCTGGAATTACCACCCGGCACTAGGATTTAGTCGGCGCAAATAAAAAATACTAGAGCGACTGGAACCGCTCTAGCGCAGGCTGCCTATACGGCAGTAAATGCTACTAGTTAGCTACCTTTTATAAACTACCTATGCGGTAGTGTGCTGCATTATTACATAAACAACCTTGTAGCAAAGATTTTAATAATAACTACTTGTAAGGTACCTGGTTGCTATTTTTAATTTTCTCCCTTATGATAAACCACATAAAGGACTAAGGGGTGCTGTAACACCCCTCAGTATGTACAATTTCTCGTATGCGACGAGACACCACCCTCAGGGGTTGATGCGGGTAGGAGGATATTAAGGTGCGTGAAAAATACTTCGCAAGAAGAGTCTGACTTCATGATCCCGAGCTATCTTTGCACGGGATCATGATAACGCAGCAATCAGTTCCAATAAATCCATTATTCAAAAAGGACGTGTAGATGGACACACAAACCGGCCAACCCAACGACAGCGCCAACATACACGCGGTCATCAACCAATTCCTGCAGGAACGCCTGCAACCTAAACTCGACAAACTCAAGGAGGGTGAAGATGAAAAACGACAGGCGCTCATTGACGCGTACCAGCCAGTAATCTGGATTGCCGATGCCGCCCGGCGTGTCAGCCAAATCCAGCAAGTCACCCATGCTATCAAGTACACCCACCCGGACGCCAAAGGTACCAGCCTGAACAGTCAGGGCAACCCTGTTGCAGGTGAACTCCTCGTCGGCACTCATACGCTGAATGGATCACCCCCCACCGACGTAGTCGGGAATGCTGCAGCACTGGATGTCTACAAATTTTTACGCCTAGCGGTTAACGGTAAAACCTTGCTCCAGCTTGCCAGCGACTCGGATCCAGCGCTTGCCAGCACCCTGTCTGCCGATGCTGAAGTAGCCCAAGGCTGGATGGTCGCATTCGCAGGCATCACCGAACCGAAAGGAGAGCCCTCCTCCCACAAACTGGCCAAACAGCTCTATTGGCCGTTAGACAACGGTAGATACCACCTACTGGCCCCACTTTTCCCTACGGCTTTGGTTCAAGGGATCAATTCAGGTATACGCGAAGACCGCTTTTCAGAGGCTGCCAAGGCAGCCCGTGAGGCACGAAAAAACAAGAAACCGCACTCCCATGGTTTCCGGGAATACCCAAATTTTGCAATACAGAAATTTGGTGGCACAAAACCGCAAAACATCAGCCAACTCAACAGTGAACGTCATGGCGAAAATATGCTGATCGCCGCTCTTCCCCCCAGCTGGAAAAATAATCGAACCGGCCCGCCTCTGAAAGTAGAAACTGTTTTTGATCGCTGGCTGAATCGCAACAGGCGCATCTACAGGCTCACTTCAACGCTTCGAAAGTTTTTACTCAAAGTTCAGCCCGTCAACAATATCGATATCCACGAAAAACGTGCCGAGTTAGTCGCATCCATCGTCGATGAAGTCATACAGATTGCCGCACAGTTGCGCGACTTATCACCGGGCTGGAGCCAACACAAGGAGTGTCGACTGAATATCGATGAGTGTTATTGGCTCGATCCATTCCGTGGTCTGGATGATCCAGAATTTTCCGCTACACGATCTAAAACAAATTGGCAGGATGTCATCTATGATCGCTTTGCCAATTGGCTGAATGCTCGCCTCAATACTGATAAAACGCCCATGAGTAATGCGGAACATGCAGCGTGGCGTAGTGCATTAAAAGCAGAGCAAAGTATGCTGCGTGAGGAGCTAAAATATCATGACTAATACCACCGCTGTACTATTAGTGCCCCGCATGCAAGTGCAAAATATCAACGCGATCTCAGGCCCTTTTACCTGGGGTTTTCCATCACCAACCGCATTCACTGGATTTACCCACGCACTGGAACGCCGACTCAATGATGAATTTGATCTGGAATTGGGCGGTATCGGTATCGTCTGCCACCACTTTGAACCACAGGTTTCACAGCCATCCAACCGGAGGCATCAGGTCTTTTGCCTGACACGAAATCCTCTCAATCGGAGCGGATCAACTTCCGCACTGATTGAAGAGGGCCGTGCTCACATGGAGATCAGTCTGGTAATCGAAGTCCTCACCGAGCTGGATGACGAGGTACAGATCGATCTAACGGAGCACCTGCTCACCACCATTCACAGTATGCGACTGGCTGGTGGCAGCATCCTACCTCGTTACGGAAAACGCCATCAGCCAGAATGGTTTGACTGGTGGGATGACGATACGGACAACATCACTGCCTTTCGCAAACTCCGCCACCGCCTCCTCCCGGGCTTTGCACTGATTCAACGCGAAGACCTGCTGGCAGCACATCTGCAAGAGATGCGCGAGACAAATAATGATAGCAATGCACTCGATGCACTCATGGATTTATCCCGCCTTAATATGGAGCCCAGTGGTGCTGACCCGAAAAAACCGTGTGATACCTTATGGAAGGCTCGCGGCAAACCCGGATGGCTGGTGCCAGTTCCGGTAGGCTACGCCGCACTCACACCCCTCTACTCACCCGGTGAAGTCACCAACACCCGTGATGAGGAGACACCCTTTCGATTTGTCGAAAGCCTCTATTCTCTGGGTCAGTGGATCAGTCCTCATCGACTGATAGAACTCAAACAGCTGCTCTGGCAGCACCAAGCCAATACAGAAACCGGCATCTATCGCTGTACCAACCAATACGCCAATATCCTAAACAACGCATAAGGAACCGCATCATGGCTAACAACGAACTGAAAACCGCATCCGTCCTCGCCTTTGAACGCAAGCTCGATCCATCTGATGCACTGTTTCGCGCAGGTCAGTGGGATGATCAGGCCAATGGTAGCAACTGGTCTTCAATCGAAGTTAATGAAAAATCTGTACGCGGCACCATCTCAAACCGCCTAAAAACCAAGGATCAAGACCCTGCAAAATTGGATGCATCA
>JBEVXT010000447.1:0-3652 GCA_040505955.1 Sedimenticola sp.
TGCTGGTGGATCGCAAACGCTGCAACCAGGAGCGGATCAAAGATCTGTGGGCCAACCACCGCCGCACCGTCTACCAGCAGGCAGAGCTGGACTTCATGGAAGATGTGCTGGGCTGATGGAGTAGAGTGATGGAGCGACCCCCATGGCTGGATGACGAAACCGAACTGCTGGCCCTGCTGAATGGACTGCTCGACAAGCTGGACCGGAAACCGGCGGAGGAGTGGAAACAGCTACCCGCAATCCGCTTGACCCCGGGGCGTTTCAAAAAGCTCTTCCGCAACGACGAAGCCTCGGATCAGAGCTGGCTGCTGCTCACGGCACTCAAACAGAACGGCCTGATCAGGATTCAGCCCGATCCGAAGCGCAACAGTTTCGACCCACTCTACCAGAGTGCCCGGGTAGCGCTGCCGCCAGAGGCCGAAGAGACCCTGCGGGAGTGGTTGGCAAGGCCAAAAAAGATCCCCTACCGGCAACAGTGGCGGCAGGCGGTGGAGCAGTACGCTGACCGTTTTCCCGGAGATAGCGATAGCCTGAGGGAGTGGCCCCTGCAGATCGAAGGCAGAAGCGCCCTGGAACTGGTCGAACGGTTCACCCGGATTGGTGAAGAGGGAGTAGCCCCACTTACCCTGCGACAGCTCGGCGCGCGCTGTTTCTGGGGGCTATCCAAGGTACTGGATAACCGCATGGAACAGCTACAACAGCTCTACCCCGATCTCGAACCCACACCACGCAGATTGTTGATCAACCTCCACCTCCCATCCCGGATCGAAGGGGTACTCTTCATTGAAAATCTCGACAGCTACCTGAACCTTCTTGAAAACTCCCCGGCTTACACTGAGGGACTGGTCTTTATCTACTGCGCCGGCTTCCGTGGCAGTGCCCAAAGGATACGCACACAGGAAGCAGTAAGCTTGCACTACCAGGGTGATCACAACGATGAAGGTAGGGCGGCCCTGGAGAGCTGGTGGTTTGAAAAAGAGGCCATTAACCACCCCTGTTACTTCTGGGGCGACCTCGACTATGCCGGTATGAGCATCCTGAAGAGCCTGCGTCAACGATTCCCCGAACTGCAAGCCTGGCAGCCCGGCTATCAACCGATGCTGGAGCAGCTGGAGAGTGGCCACTCACCAGAGGCCGCAGGAAAACAGCAGCAGATCGATCCGGGCAAAACCGGGTGTGCCTATGCTGATGAGGTGTTGCTCCCGGCGATGCGGGGTAGTGGGTTGTTTGTGGATCAGGAGGTTGTGGTGTTGTAGGCGAAAGCGTAGTGAGTGCGGATAAACCAAATGCTGGAGAGAGTGAAGAGCAAGTAGCCGGATACTTCTTTGCATCATCGGGGCCATGCTGCTTGCCAGGATTTATGAGATCAATCCGCAGGTCTGCCCAAGGTGTGGTGGAGAAATGAGGATTATTGCGTTGACGTACAGGGACGTACTAATGCTGCGGGAGGCATGCCTACAGGGATGTAGATAGTAGAGTAACTCAGGAGCAGTTACCGAGGATGCCGGGAGCAGCGGTTACGGAATCAGGAACCCATCGGGCGTATCAGGCACTAAGCCTTAAGCCGCTTCATATCGTACATGGAC
This sequence comes from Sedimenticola sp., assembly GCA_040505955.1. Lineage (GTDB taxonomy): Bacteria > Pseudomonadota > Gammaproteobacteria > Chromatiales > Chromatiaceae > Vondammii. The sequence goes on from JBEVXT010000447.1 coordinate 1,587, forward strand.
TCATCGGCCTTTCTGATCAGGCCGCGCATCCGATCACCATCATCGGGATAGACCGACATGCCCATACTCACACTGGGACACAATGAACCACCATCAAATTCGATCTTCTCGGAGAGTGCATTGCCCAATTTTTCCGCTACCAGCATCACCTCAGCATAAGCCTTGAAATTCGGAAGTATACAGATAAACTCATCACCCCCCACCCGGCAGATCAGGTCAGTCTCCCTAAGCACCCTGCGGGAACGTGTCACCATAGCGGTCAACACCTGATCGCCAACAGCGTGTCCATAGGTGTCATTGATGCCCTTGAATCCATCCAGATCCATAAAAATCAGCCCCACCTTTGTAGCGGTTCGTTTGGCATTGGCGATAAAAGACTCCAGGGTTGCCTCTCCCAGGCGCATGGTCGCCGCCCCGGTCAGTACATCATGGGTCGCTAGGTGATTGAGCTTGCTGATCTGGCCCGAGATCTTTCCGGCCATCTTGGCAAAGGCTTGTGTCAGCTTGTCCAGCTCATCCCCTGAGTGATTATCAACCGCCTGCAGCTGATAATCACCATTCTCCATTCTGTGCACCCATAGCAGCAGGCGTGAGAGTGGATGGGTAATACCCCGGGAAAAATAAAGATAGCCACCAAGACAGAGGGCAATCAACAGCATCACCAAGCCACCTGAAAACCACAGCAACTGCTGCTGCTCCCCCTTGATGCTGTTGACTTGTCCCTGGGTACGGCTCTCCACCATGGAGAAGAACTCCTGAATAGGGGTCATAATCTCCGCTTTCGCCTTATGGTAGGCATCACCATGAAGCAGATCCCTGGCTAGCTTCAGGTTCGGCTCATCCGTCACAGTAAAGTTGCCACTGCCATCATCAAAACGTCCCTTCACCGCCAACATGGCCCGGTTTTCCAGGTTCACCAGGGCATCCGAGCGTACTTTAGCCACCTCCAGCTTCTCGAATTCACGCTCAGTGAAGCCCTGCTCCTTCATCAGCTCAATGATTGAAATCTTGCGGCCCAGGGTGGTATTGTGAGTGCTGGTAGGGGAGCGGGTAATGAAATCCCAGTAGATACCCTGGTAGCTGTCGGGACGCAGTTGCTCACCATCGCGTATCGCCAGTATCTCCCGGAAATACTGCTCATAGCTCGGATCTCCGGTTACCACATAGGTACGTGCCATACGGGTGAGGTCATCCGAGCTCTGCCGCAACTCATCCGCCAGGGCGTGGGAGTCGTAACGCTGCTTCTCGGCATTGGCAAGCTGGTTTGATGCATTGACCAACTCCCACAACACCACTGCCAGCGCCATCAGCATGGCAAACAACAGGATAAAAAAGAGCAACAGCCTACCTCTGATATTCATTCCCATACCTCCATAACCAGAGTATAGATGAATCTGAGATTACCCTATTACAGAGAAGAGGGGCCAGGAAGAGAGGAAGAGGGATCACCATTTAGCCGATTCGAAGAGCAAGAAGAGGGGTCAGGTCTCCCATTGCACATCAGTCTCAGATGATTAAGCATCTTCTTATGGAAAGGAGGAGAATCGCAATGTGCAATGGGAGACCTGACCCTCCCCTCATGAGATTACCCTATTACAGAGAAGAGGGGCCAGGAAGAGAGGAAGAGGGATCACCATTTAGCCGATTCGAAGAGCAAGAAGAGGGGTCAGGTCTCCCATTGCACATCAGTCTCAGATGATTAAGCATCTTCTTATGGAAAGGAGGAGAATCGCAATGTGCAATGGGAGACCTGACCCTCCCCTCACGAGGTGTTTATCAATATCAATACACCAGAGGAACGGGATCAGGTAGCGCAGCAGCTTATACAGGGAGCTGTGGAAGCCGGTTTCCGATCATAATCAGTAACTATTCAGCTCATACCTGAAACCCACGTTTTCTGAGTTACAAAATGATCATTTGCACACACAAACTCACATTTTATGTCTTAGTTATGGTGAAACAGAGGTGTTGTAGGAGCGAACTTGTTCGCGATGGACTACGAAACGTGCTCTTCGCGAACAAGTTCGCTCCTACACCTGAGTTCCGGACTGCCGTGCTAGACAGTT
>JBEVXT010000448.1:0-5211 GCA_040505955.1 Sedimenticola sp.
AACGATGCAATTCTAATGAAATTCCAAGACATATTTTCATAGTTTTCAGAGAGCAATAAGGAAATAATATTACTGTATTGTCGTCTGCTGATATATTTGAACTATTTATAGCCATTATTTTTCCCAGCATGCAAAGAGTTAACTCACCTCCACATGCAAGTATTTTCAATATCAAAAAAGTTTGAACGAATTGTCTGATTTTTATTTTCTGATGAATTCATTGCGTACGAATATAATAATCTTTAAATCTTTCATACATCAATATCTAATATAAACACATCTACGCTAATTTCAAGACAATCGCATAAATTGTCAGAACATGTGATGTAATTAATTTTTAATCTGAAATAACAATATACTGACAAGCATTTCAGATCCTGATCAGACGACTATATATTTATGAACCGGCGCATCCCGATTTTGCAATTATTGAAACTCAAATCGACTTTATGGCGACTGGGGTCGCTAGGTGAGTACTTGGACGTAACGTCAGATGTTGGTGACTATACGCGTAACATGCAAATAACGTCGTTTTAGATAGAATACGGCGGATAATTCAACAATATTGTTTTTGATGTAGCTTTGCCATTTCTTCGCCGATTCTGATAAAATAAAGAGCATGATACCCGGCAACGGGTGCACTATCCTCGGCTGATGTGAACATTTTCAAATATTTCCACCAAGTTTCTCAAACAATTCGAATTTGTACTCAACCCTGTTTCCAACCGGTTTGAGAACATAGTCGACGTGTTTGATAATTCGACAGGAAATATCAAGGAATTGCTAACACTAACGGATTGTACACATCTTTCCGGGTTCCGTGCTCTTTATTTTATCAGAATCGGTGAAAACATGGCAAAGATACACCAAAAACAATAGTGTTGAACAATTCCCCGTAGCGTAGAAATGACAGTCGCGTTGCGACGTGATACGCGACGTGAAAATGGAATTGGCTACATTGTATCAATCATGCAAACGTAGATAATATAAGGGCCGTTTTACATGAGGCATTTTATTTCGCTGTGCGGTGTTTCACTGCGGCGAATAGTCAAGTTGTCAACGTTTACCGTGCAATGTTAAATTCACCAAACTTTTTTTCACGGATATGGTTCTATATGGGTATGGCAGGTACAGACGTGGATATACATCTCTGATTCTTGGTTCTCCTAACTATATACATTATATACAGTACATATAACACATATATCCGTGAACACAGGTTTGATGTACATGTAATTAACATTCCAGGGTTAACACTGAGTTTGGCAACTTGACTATTCGCCGCGCGGAAGACAATCATGAGAATGTGCCGATGTTATATTAATGTTTCAATCTTATTAAGTATACACGTACATGTAGCAATGTAAAATTATGCGTATATTACCGTATTCTACATACTGCATCCGTCGATTGCACTTAGTACATCCAGGTGCATATCTTCAGTAAGTTCTATAGTGTTGCGGATACAGCGAATACCTGAACATATGTATACTATAGCCGCTACAGGGACGATGGCAGTTTTCTTTGGGACGATATGAAGTTGTAAGGTTTGTCCTGGATTCCTGTCATAATAGAGACCTTTGAGAACTTCAAGCCCGGCAGGATACGATACGCCCCAGTCATCGGTGATCTGGTGTGCCAAAACTTCCGGAGGGCCACTAGCTTTAAGCACGTAGTAGTCTGCTTCCGGCTCCTCAGCTACGACAGCTACTGTTGTATTTTTGCTGACCAAGTCTTTGATGGTATACATACCATTATCTGTAGTGTCATCAGTGTCTACCTCATTTGTAATTGTTTGTAATTTATCTAATTTGATCGTTATTTGTTTAAAGGCCCCCAACTGTTCCGACCTTAAACACGATTCGTAGTGTCCTTCTGCACATTTATCACAACTGTAACACGACAACTCGCGCACGTTTATACAGTTTGGAACCGCTGTCGAGCTCACCTGGTGAATTGCACGGTTATTGGGTATAGACTGATAACACTTGCACACATTTCTTGGTATATGTTGAACGTACCGGAAAATTCTGTTTTTACAACCAGTTGACTTTGAGTGTTGAAGTTTCTCGTTAGCAAACGTATACAGGTCGAATGCCGATTGAATAATAACCTGTCCTCGAAATACGGCTTGGTCAGCTTGGTGTTTCAATAGCCCCCCGGCGGCATCTTGAATACCCTTCGCGTGCGAAGTTTCAAAGTAATTGCGGATTAATTTACTGTATCCAAGATTTCTTTTTACATTGACGATTTCCCCCATACAATGTCTACTCTTATATTGGGTCTGACACCCATCCGTATATTCGTGCATTGTCTTCACGGAATAATTAATGGACTTCAGATACTCTGATATAAGCTTCTGGGCGTGTAACGTAAAGTGGTTGTCATGCTTCTCATCCGGTGAAATAACATAAAAATATTCAGTCACAATGTGTGGATCAGTAGCGGTACTGTTCACACCGTCATGCGCCAACATGGCATGCCTATATATAATAGAAATATGTACTGACACTTCGGTACGTTGAAAATATGTCGATTGTATCTCACTTTTCGCTGTACAGCCGTAGTTTTCCGAAAAGTCATGAATTGAAACGCAATCATTGTCTGGTAAATTGTCAATAAGATATTTTAGTTGTGCATTTTGCCAGTTAGCACGATGTTGGTGAGCGGGAAATGTTTGTAGAATTTGCTTAAAATACTGAAATAGTTCACACGGATTAGTTTCTTTTTTAACTAACAGAAGTTTTCGCCGTTCCTTTCCTTTAGTTTTAACGACCTGGTACTCATATTTTTCCCAACGAACAGTCGGTGCTGTAACTCCGTTTGCCAGTTCTTCAGGCATGAGTAAAAAGTCATCTACTCCACAACTGTCACAAGAACGACTTAAACATTTATTTTTAAATTGTTCATTTTCATTTTTCGCACACAGAGTGATTTGTACTAGGTCCGATATATGATCAAATTTTTTATATTTCTGTTTCTCATCGTGTGAAAGTGTTTTGTTCCTATGAACTCTTTGGCGAAAATCCATGCATGCTTTGAAAACTGCTCTAATCTCTACATGATATCTACAGCAGCAAGTTTGGCGATCTTTCTGACGTAGGGGCTTCACGAAAAACGGCTTACAACGTTCAAACACACGCTGTGACATTTTAATATCTGGAAAATTTAATTTGAAATCACAATAAACTTCTGTTTGTGTTTGTTCCAAGACATATACTGTGTGGCTTGCGTACATCTTTGGCCCAATGCGTAATCGTGTTACATCACATTTGTTCCCCGTGGGCCGAGAATTCCCCGGAAGTATCCAGAAGTCGTGGGCAGATTTCCGATTTTCTTCAGTTATTGCATCTTTGCGGGTTTTTCTCGTTATAAATTTCAATGACATAAGTTCGGAGTGCATTATGTGACACCTTACACGCTTTCCTCCGGAGATGCGGCGTGGAGTTATACATAGTCGTTTGGCGAGTTTTGTCTTCGATTTTGATTTATAAATGTCGGATCCACTCACACTGGCGCTTACAATATTCATGGTCATCCGGGCGTTGTCTGACCGTTTCTGTTTTGTTTCCGACACTATACACTTGATGTCAGCTAATAGTGCATTAGCAAGGACAATATCACCGTTTTCTTCTTTACTGATTATATTAAGGTTTTGTAATGAAGGTATTGTTGGGGAAGTTAGAGATTTTTTTTGTAGAAGCGATGCCAATGTTGCAACTTTCTTCGCAGGGGTGGTTGGAAGAGCATCCTGCACCTTTCGTACGGCTCTAGCTTTGTCCATTCTGTAGGTGAAAGCTGCTTTAATAACCGGTTCTTTCAGAGGTGAACTGTCCATTTCGTTCTGTGTTTTCTTTCGTTGTTCTGTCATGTAATTCTTCATGTAGATACCTCTTGCTTTTTCTGAATTAAGTCTTTCTTTTTCTCTTTTACGTGCTTCACGTTTTCTTATTGCCCCTGGCGACATATTGTATTCTTTTCCTCGTTTTAACCGTTTTTGTTCATTTACCGTGTCACTATTTTCGCTATACCACTCTAGCTTTCTCTTCCGTAAATTGTCTTTTACACGCTGTCTCCATTTATAAAGTCGTTCTTTCGCAGCCACTGATGACTTCATGCGTTCATCAGTCATGCCTGAAATGACACGGACACCACACTGTTACTTTCATATGCACTGTAGAACGCACTGTCTATCAACTATACAGTAGCACACCTCCGTGGATGACTTGCATAAACAACATGGATTATCACATTATATACGTTGATGACGTTCAATATTCGTCAAAAATGCAGTAACGTCGTTTTCTGACTTGCGGACAAAATGGCTAGACGCGCCTTTCTCTCTCTTATTTTGGAGATAGTCAATTACATTGCTTGAAACTTATAATATGATGTTAATTACCAATGTACATGATACAGGTGAAATATGTAGATGCTGAATACAAATACACTTCAAATACACTACCATTATCGTGCATGCTAAGGTGGAGACCCGTGACGTTTATTTTGAATAGTTACGTTGCGGACAAAACGGCTAGGCCAGCGAAATTCTGTATTCCTGTTCGTATATTGCCGTGATCATAGAATTTTCTGAACGTTTACGAACCGCTGGACATGTACATTGTAGTGTTACATTTTTTACTCACTTGCGTGACTGTGTATTCTGTGATAAGCGTCGCAAAAGTCCTGGTACGTTCGTTTTTTCCCGAAAAGAGTGATGTTAACAAGTCTTCCTCTTGTGAAACATAAATTCAAAATGGCCGACAACGTGATCGGAAAACATTGACGTCATGACGTTAGTTGCATGACGTCGAAATGCTACCGTACTGCACTTTTTGGCGGATTTCTTTACTTTTCGGCAAAGTTACAAGCAAGAAAGGCATGTACTGATGAACGTAAATGTTACAGTTAACAACGTTATATTGAACGTTGCTCTGATCTATGCATGCATATTTACGATGAAAATAAATATATTTAGACACGAGTAAATAATGTACGTGTCACATTTTTAACACTGTTCAATATGATATAAGGTATAACAATATGGGACAAGAACTGCAATTACTAGGTTCAAATGATTGACGCGAAGTGTGGTAAAAACGCAATAGTCACCAACATCTGACGTTACATCTAGGCATTACATTTTAACATGATTCATTGTAGGACAACCATGACCTTGGGGAGATGTTACTGTCCTTGAACTACCTACCC
>JBEVXT010000449.1:0-2393 GCA_040505955.1 Sedimenticola sp.
GCCACATTTCCGCCGCTTTTCGCCACCCTATTGCCCGCTCAGCGCAAGGGGTGTGCCATCTCGCTCAGCTCTACTCTTATTCAGGCTATAAATATCCGGCGCAGGAAGGTACGTCGCATTCACTACAGACGCTGTGTCGGCCCAAAATGAGTAAGGAGAAGAGATGAACAAGTTACCGTTGGTATGTGCATTGGTTAGTTGTGTATTGGTCTCCCCGGTGGGAGCAATGGATAACGATAACGGATATCTGGAAGAGGTGGAGCAACAGGAGTGGCAGGGGATGGGAGCTGGAGCAGTGGCGGGAGGCGTGGTCGGCGGGCCAGCCGGGATTGTCATCGGTGCTATTGGCGGAGCTCTTTTTGGTCGTAGCGGTGCGCTCGAGGAGGAGCTTGGCAAGACACGGCAGAGAGTGGTGCAGTTGCAGGGGCAATTGAGTTCCGGCAAGCAGCGGGTTGTGGCGCTGCAGCGGCGTCTGCAGAATAATGAGACGCAACTTGACGGGCTTGAGCATGCACTGGGAAAAAGCCGTGAACAGTACTCTGATGGGCTCGATGCTATCACCAGTGGTTTTGTTCTGACGATTCACTTTCGTACAGGTGACGTCGAACTTGAAAAGGTCTACGACGAGCAGCTTGAGCGACTCGCCACCGCACTCAAGGGGATGCCGGAGCTGGATGCCCATGTTGACGGTTATGCCGATACGCGGGGGCGGAACGACCTTAATATGGCACTCTCAAGGATGAGGGCTGAGGTGGTGAAGCGGAAATTACAGGCCCGGGGGGTTGAGTCGAGTCGGCTGGTTGAACGCGCCTACGGTGACAGCAAGGCCGGGTACGATGCGGCGGACAGCGAGGGGCTTGCCTTTGACCGCAAGGTACTCATTCACTTCTGCCGCAGGAGTGAAACATGAACAGGATTATCCAGCCTTTGAGTGAGGTGTTTCTCTATGGGTCACCGGAGCGGTTAAGTCGATCAAGTTACCGTCTGGTGGTGGAACAAAAAAGCCCACAACAGAAAAAGAGGGGGAGACAAATTCACCATGTCCCTGCTAAAAAAGGGCGCTGATTCTCTGATAAAGGATCTGCTGCTGACCCTTCTCACCGCCCTTGGCGTAGGGTTGGCTGTGGCAATTTTCTCAGCTTTTCTCATGCTGGTTGTCACTCCCTCTGTGGCTGACCCGCAAACAATCTCTACACCCATAACCTGAACGACGCAGGCATGCGGGGATATTGCGAAGTTACAGGAATGCCCATAAGGATGTCCTAAATTATCTAGAAAAGGGTTTTTTGGGTATTTGTGCAGACTATTTGTTAAAGTTACCCTGTGCCGGTGTCAGATTCTTGATTATTGCCGTGTGCTGATTATTTAAGTTCCTATCAGCCGTGGCGAACAGGTGGAAAAATCCGCCAATTGGGTATCGAACCGGAACCTGTCTTTGAGTGACTGCTGAGGGGGTAAATCCTTGGTGTATCACCGTGACGCATTAATAATAGTGTCTTATGCGGTAGTTGTTCTGAAGCTTTACCTGTCATAAAGATCGACTGGACGGGATGCTTTCACTATTTCAAGAGACCCAGTGATTATAGATAAGGAGGGAACGTGTCATATAGATTTTTATTCGGCAACATAACCGCTGCAACTCTTATTCTTGGGTGTGGTGTTGTTTTCGCAACCAGTCCTGTCGAGCCAGGTGGTGAGTACGAGCAGGCGCTCAGCCTGACCCCTAACCTGGAGAATGGGCGAAGGGCTTACCTGATGTGCGCTGTCTGTCACCGCCCGGAAGGGTGGGGTGTTAACGATGGCTGGTACCCACAAATTGCAGGACAACTGGCCAGCGTCACTATCAAGCAGTTGGCTGATATTCGGGTGCGTAATCGTGATAATCCAACTATGAGGCCGTTCGCCTCCAGCCGCCTGTTGGGTGGTGTCCAGGAAATTGCTAATGTAGCCGCCTATATAGAGACGTTACCGATGAATCCGGCCAACGGTATCGGGCCGGGTTATGATCTGGCCTATGGGGAGAAGCTCTACAAGGATGAGTGTGCTGAATGTCACGGTGCCCAGGGTGAAGGTGATCTCGATGATCATATTCCAGCGATAAGGGGGCAGCACTACCGCTATCTAGTGCGTCAGTTTGAGTGGATTCGTTACGGCAAACGGCGCAATGGTGATCCCAAGATGGTGAAGCAGATTCAGCGCTTTACACCCCGGGATGTTTCAGTCGTTATGGATTACGTCTCACGGATAAGGCCGCCTGCCGATAAAGTCGCCGCACCCGGATGGCTGAATCCTCACTTTCCCAAGTATGCACGCCAGCCGATGCCTTACACTCCGCGCTTTCCCTGGATGCCGTCGATGATGCCGTCCATGCCCCCAAGCTACTGAACAAAAAA
>JBEVXT010000450.1:0-11542 GCA_040505955.1 Sedimenticola sp.
TTCTCCACAGTGGACAGCACTTTCCAGGTGCAGGACATGCCCGCCGGGAAGGTCACCATGTCACCACGTCCGTACTCTTGGGGTTCGCCGCCTTCCGGTGTGACGATCACCTTGCCGCGAACAAAGTAGCAGACTTCGGTGCGGTCATAGTGCCAGTTGAACTCAGAGACCTCCTTCTCCCAGATGGGCCAGTCAAAGACGCCGAGTATATCCAGCTTGGCGGGGGAGGCGCGGTGTTCACATAAGATTTCCATAGGGGTTCCAACGGTATCGGTTGCGGGCGGCACAGTTTAGCCCAAAACTGCATCTCCGGGTATGCGTGCACCGCAACCACTTCGCACGGTCGGGTGGAGTGATCAACTGTAATCACTATATAATAGTAACTATTCAGCTCACCCCTGAAATCCGCCATTTCTGCGTTAAAAAATGATCATTTAGCCATGTAAACTCACATTTTTCGCCTTGAACTGACGGATTTCAGGGGCAATCTGAACAGTTACGGCGATCTCTTTACAGTGCTGAATAGTTACATATAATGCACCGATGTCAATCCTTTTGGGTCTACTGATCGTCAACATCATCGTTGTTAACAGTGGCCGGTGTGAGTGAAAATGGATAGAGAACTGGAGCAGTGGGCAAAAAGAGTCGCAGAGCGACTGCTGCTTGAACAGGCGGTTCTGGTGACTGCCGAGTCCTGCACCGGCGGCTGGGTCGCCAAGGTGATGACCGATCTCCCGGGTAGCAGTGGTTTCTTTGATCGGGGGTTCGTCACCTACAGTAATGAAGCGAAGCAGGAGATGCTGGAGGTCTCCGGGGAGACCCTGGAGCAGCGCGGCGCGGTGAGTGATGCCGTGGTGCGAGAGATGGTGACAGGTGCCTTGAACCATAGCCGCGCCTCTGTGGCGCTGTCGGTGAGCGGTATCGCCGGGCCCGGCGGCGGTTCGGAGGGGAAACCGGTGGGCACTGTCTGCTTCGCCTGGGGTGACAGAGAGGGTGGGATGGTCTCCCGGCACTGCTGCTTTGAGGGTGACCGCGAGGCTGTCCGTCGCCAGGCGGTTATTCAGGCGCTGCAGGGAGTTCTCGACCTTCTTGGCTAGGGAATACTCACAAAGACTCTTTTTTGCCCTCTGGCCGGATAGTGACACCCGGAGCGGTCTGCAGCGCATCTCCAGCAACCTCTGCGGGCATGGCGGCGGAGTTCATCAGCCTGGTGATCTCCATATCACACTCGCTTTTCTCGGCCGGGTCACTTCTCAACAGTATACTTGCCTGACGGAGGCGGTCGATGGGGTGACGATTACCCCCTTTGAGTTGATGATCGACAGGATAGAGCTGTGGCGGCGTCCGGGGATTCTCTGGTGCGGGCCTTCCCATACCCCGGATCCGCTCAGGTGGCTTGTCAGCGATCTCCAGGCGCGACTGTGTCACTGTGGTTTTGGGCCGGAAAAGCGTGCCTACACCCCGCACATCACCCTTGCACGTAAAGCCCGGTCGTTACCGGATTACCAGATATCAAAGCCGCTTTGCTGGCCGGTGGGCGGGTTTGTTCTGGCCTCCTCGGATGACGGTAACCCCCCTAATCGCTACAAAGTGATAAAAAAATGGTTGGCGGACTCATGACTTGAGCCTCCGGTTGTGCCATAATAGAGAACATCAAGAGAACATTAGTAATTATTTAGCCGGTAGGATACCGGCATTAACCTAAGCCGGGGTATGAAATGGACGAAAATCGTAAGAAAGCATTGGGTGCAGCACTTGGTCAGATCGAGAAGCAGTTTGGCAAGGGCGCGGTAATGCGCATGGGGGATGCCGCTGCCTCCCGCAGTATTGAGACGATATCGACCGGTTCCATCAATCTGGATATCGCTCTGGGTATCGGCGGCCTGCCCAAGGGGCGGGTGGTTGAAATCTACGGCCCGGAGTCTTCAGGCAAAACCACACTGACTCTTCATGTGCTGGCCGAAGCCCAGAAACAGGGCGGTACGGCGGCTTTTATTGATGCCGAGCACGCCCTCGATCCCGACTATGCCGGAAAGCTGGGGGTCAATGTTGATGAGCTGCTGGTCTCCCAGCCGGACACCGGCGAACAGGCCCTCGAAATCACCGACATGCTGGTGCGCTCCGGCGCCGTCGATGTGGTGGTGATAGACTCTGTGGCCGCCCTCACACCCAAGGCGGAGATCGAGGGAGAGATGGGAGACACCCATGTCGGCCTGCAGGCCCGCCTCATGTCCCAAGCGCTGCGCAAGCTTACCGCCAACATCAAACGCACCAACTGCATTGTCATCTTCATCAACCAGATCCGTATGAAGATCGGCGTCATGTTTGGTTCACCCGAGACCACCACCGGTGGTAACGCACTCAAGTTCTACTCATCGGTGCGCCTCGATATTCGCCGCACCGGTGCCATTAAGAAGGGTGATGAGGTGGTGGGCAATGAGACCAAGGTTAAGGTGGTGAAGAACAAGGTCGCTCCACCCTTCAAGGTGGTTCACTTTGAGATCATCTACGGTACCGGCATCTCCCGGGAGGGTGAAATTATCGACCTGGGCGTAAAGGAGGGGCTGGTGGATAAGTCCGGCTCCTGGTACAGCTACAACGGTGACCGTATCGGTCAGGGTAAGGAGAATGTGCGCAATTTTCTGCGCGAAAATCCCGATATTTCACAGGAGATTGAGAGTAAAATACGTGAGATCGCCTTCCCCAGTGTGCAGGTTGATCCCGCTACCGGTGAGGTGGGGGTGGAGGCCTGAGCCTTACTACTGACAGCGAGATAGAGCAGGCGGCAATGCGCCTGCTCGTCGTGCGTGAGCACAGCCGTGCTGAGTTGCGCCGCAAGCTGCATTCCCGCGTTGAGGATATAGCCCGGCTCGATCCGGTTCTTGACGGTCTGGAGAGCAGAGGCTATCTGAGTGATGAGCGTTTCACCGAACAGTACATTGCCTCCCGCAAGCGCAAGGGGTTCGGCCCCACCCGTATTCGCCTTGAACTGCGGGAACGGGGGATAGAGAGTGATCTGGTGGCGTCGTGGCTGGATGAGCGGGATGAGGAGTGGCTGCAGTTGCTGGAGGAGGTCAGTTGCCGCAAGTTTGGTTCTGAGCAGTCGGCGGATTTCAAAGAGCGGGTAAAGCGTGCCCGTTTTCTTGAGTATCGCGGCTTTCCCCCAGAGATGATTCGTCGTATTCTGTAAAGGTATCCAGAACAGTCGAATGAGTTGTTATTCAATGAAGTAAGCTTGGTCAATAATCAAGAGAGCGAGGTAAATATGGATCCTGAAATTATAATGGGGGGTATATCAAATGAAATATCTTCTGCATTAAAGGCGATGGCAAAAGCAAAAACCCCAGAGGAGAAGTTGGTACACAGTGAGGTAGTAAAAAATCTATGTCAATCACTGGAGGTATTTTTTGGTTTGATTGACGATATGGCTCTGTATGATGATGACGAAGAACCTATTCCATTTTGATTTAGATTTAAGGAACACCATTCATGTATTTCTTTCGCACTGTTTTGATTCTCCTGACTCTTACTGTCAGTGGCTGTTCCGAGGAGCAGCAGAACAGAATCTCCCGTATCGGTGTCAGTTGGCTGGAGGGGGATTACCGGGTCGTTTTTGCCAGCGGCAACCATCTCAAGCAGTGGGAAGTTCGTGATGGCAAGGTCACCAGCGACGCGCAGAAAGGCTACTACTACTTCTGGGCAAAAGTGGATGGTAAGAAAACATATGTGCAGACGCCCATCGAGCGCAGCTACATCGAGGAGTTGTGAGTCTCCCCCTGCTTTTTGGCGATGTCACCCCGCCCCCTTCGGCGTCTGAGATAACGGGCACTCCGTATCATAACTTCGATCACCAGTAACAATAGCAGCCCGGTGACCGAACCGAATACCAGTGTCTCCACGGCTATGGGTAGGACATAGCGGTGTGAGACCAATGCCTCATCCAGAATCCCTCTCTCACCGGATATGAACAGCTGCTTCAAGCGGCTGCCCCACCCCATCTCAAAGGCGTTGGAGAGGGCGGAGAGGTGCCTGATTCTGAGGTGGATGCGGCGAATACTCTCCCCCTCCTGCCGGAAAATCGTATCGGAGCTTGCTTCGTGGTGGCGTATCAGCGCATCCACACTGCCTGCGAAGTGGTGATCGGCAATCTCCCTGAAGCCGCGAAAGTTCTCCTGTGCCTCGATCAGGTGGGCATCCACGAGTTGGCCATAATTGTCGACCACGACGGGTATCTGGGTACCTGCCAACGTTCCGGCAAAGAAGAGCAGTAGTCTGATATAGCGGAGGATCATGGCGCTATTATAGTTTCAGATCGGTTTGTGACAAAAAATAGCTCAATTATTGTTTTTCTCAGGTGACAAAAGGGCCTGATCTGCATACTATTGTCGCCTTGCCCACAGCCGATGCAGTCCGTATGAAAACCAGTGCAGAGATACGTAACGCATTTCTCGACTTTTTTGCCGAGAGAGGTCACAGGAAAGTCGCCTCCAGCCCCCTTGTGCCCAACAACGACCCGACGCTGCTGTTCACCAATGCGGGCATGGTTCAGTTCAAGGATCTGTTCCTTGGTCGGGAGAAGCGTGATTATAACCGCGCCACCACCTCCCAGCGCTGCGTACGCGCTGGCGGCAAGCACAATGATCTTGAAAATGTCGGCTATACCGCCCGCCACCACACTTTTTTTGAGATGCTCGGCAACTTCAGTTTTGGCGACTACTTCAAAGAGGATGCGATCCGTTACGCCTGGGAGTTCCTGACCGAGACCCTTGGTCTGCCCGAGGAGAAGCTCTGGGTCACTGTCTATGATGAGGATCAGGAAGCGGAGGATATCTGGTTTAACCAGATCGGTATCGATCAGACCCGTTTCTCACGTTGCGGCGCCAAGGACAACTTCTGGTCGATGGGTGATACCGGCCCCTGCGGTCCCTGCTCCGAGATCTTCTACGATCACGGCCCTGAGGTTCCGGGCGGTCCTCCGGGATCACCGGATGAGGAGGAAGACCGCTATATCGAGATCTGGAACCTGGTGTTTATGCAGTTCAATCGTGATCAGGCAGGTAATATGACGCCTCTGCCACGCCCCTCGGTGGATACCGGCATGGGGCTGGAACGGTTGGCCGCAGTACTCCAGGGGGTGCACAGCAACTACGAGATCGACCTTTTCCAGAGCCTGATCAGGGAAGCGGCTGAGGTGACCGGCTGCGACAATCTCGAAGAGAAGTCCCTGCGTGTGATCGCCGACCATATACGCTCCTGCGCCTTCCTTATCGTCGACGGCGTACTCCCTTCCAACGAGGGGCGTGGTTATGTCCTGCGGCGGATTATCCGGCGCGCCATTCGCCACGGCTATATGCTGGGTATGAAGGAGCCCTTCTTTCATCGCCTGGTAACAGTGCTCAATAGTGAGATGGGGGACGCCTATCCCGAACTGGATCGAGTGCATGGCCAAGTGGAGCGGGTGCTGCGCGTCGAAGAGGAGCGTTTTGCCGAGACCCTTGAGCAGGGCATGAAGATCTTTGAGCACGCACTCGCTGCACTCACGGGAGAGGAGATTCCCGGCAGTGTGGTCTTCAAACTCTACGACACCTATGGTTTTCCGGCCGATCTGACGGCGGATATCGCACGGGAAAAAGGGCTGACCCTTGATATGGCTGGATTTGAGGAGGAGATGGAGGCCCAGCGTCAGCGCGCCCGCGCCGCCAGCAACTTTGGCTCCGATCAGCAGCTTGATATCTCCCTCGACGGCGAGACTGACTTCACCGGCTATGAGCGGCTAGAGGATGAGGCGACGGTGATCGCCCTCTTTCAGGACGGCAAGTCAGTGGACACCTTGGGGGACGGTGAACAGGGAATGGTGGTGCTTGATCGCACCCCCTTCTATGCCGAGTCGGGTGGTCAGGCGGGTGACAGCGGCGAACTCTCTCTCGACGGCGCGCACTTTGCCGTTGTCGACACGCGCAAGCAGGGCGGCAATGTCTTTATTCACAACGGCCGATTCAAAGGCGATGTGATCCGTATCGGCGACAGGGTGGAAGCCCGGGTGGCGGCGGCAAAACGTGAGGCCACCACCCTCAACCACTCAGCCACCCACCTGCTTCATGAGGCGATGCGCAGGGTATTGGGTGATCATGTGCAGCAGAAGGGATCATTGGTCGATTCTGAACGTCTGCGCTTTGACTTCTCCCACTTTGAACCGGTAACCCGTGAGCAGTTGCAGACCATCGAGCGGATGGCCAATGAGCAGATTCGTGGCAATGATGTGGTAGAGACCCGCATTATGTCCCTGAAGGATGCAAAAAAGAGCGGGGCGATGGCGCTGTTTGGCGAGAAGTATGATGACCAAGTGCGGGTGCTGCGGATGGGGGATTTCTCCACTGAGCTGTGCGGTGGCACCCATGTCAAGGCGGTGGGTGATATCGGTCTGGTGAAGATTACCGCCGAGACGGGTATCGCTTCCGGTGTTCGCCGTATTGAAGCGGTAACCGGCGAGCAGGCGATTAACTGGGTTGAGGTGGATGAAAACCGTCTGTATCGTGTTGCCGGGCTGGTGAAGTCCGGGCGCGATGATGTGGAGGGCAAGGTGGCCCAGCTGGTGGAGCGTAATCGCAAACTTGAGAAAGAGCTGGAGCGGTTGAAGGCAAAACTGGCAAGTGCCGCTGGCAGCGATCTCTCCACCGGGGCAACCGATATCGGCGGAGTCAAGATGTTGGTGGCGAAACTGGAAGGTGTTGATCCCAAATCCCTGCGTGACACCATGGATCAGCTGAAGAACAAGCTCGGCAGTGCGGTGATCGTGCTGGCGACGGCCGACGGCGGCAAAGTGAGCCTGGTGGCTGGCGTTACCAAGGATCAGACCGGAAAGGTGAAAGCGGGCGATCTGGTTAAATATGTTGCCGAGAAGGTGGGTGGTCGAGGCGGCGGACGCCCGGATATGGCCCAGGCAGGCGGCAATGACCCCGCAGCACTCCCCGGCGCCCTTGCGGCGGCCGAAGCGTGGATACGCGAACGCCTTGACGGTTGAGCGGATCCTATTTTTTTATCAACCACATCCAGTCAATAACGGGATGTGCACAGAGGTAGGCGAGCGGTAACAGATGGCTCTCATTGTTCAAAAATATGGCGGAACATCCGTCGGCACCGTCGAAAGAATTGAGGCGGTGGCAAGTAAGGTTGCGGCAGTCAGCAAGCGCGGTGACCAGATTATCGTGGTGGTCTCGGCGATGTCGGGTGAGACCAACCGACTGATCTCACTGGCCACAGACATTGCCCAACGGCCCAGTCCACGGGAGATGGATGTGCTGCTCTCCACCGGAGAGCAGGTGACCATTGCGCTGTTGTGCATGGCGCTGCACAAACAGGGCTGCGATGCCCGCTCCTATACCGGTACCCAGGTGCATATCCTCACCGACAACGCCCACAGCAAGGCGCGAATCCAGGATATCGACGACGCCCGGGTGCGCGCCGACCTGGAGGCAGGCAGGGTGGTGGTGGTCGCCGGTTTCCAGGGTGTCAATGAGCACGGTGACATCACCACCCTGGGGCGCGGTGGTTCCGATACCACGGCGGTAGCGCTGGCGGCGGCGCTGAAAGCAGACGAGTGTCAAATCTTCACCGACGTGGATGGTGTCTACACCACCGATCCACGGGTCGAGCCAAAGGCGCGCCGCCTGGAACGAATCACTTTTGAAGAGATGCTGGAGATGGCCAGCCTTGGATCCAAGGTACTACAGATCCGGGCGGTGGAGTTTGCCGGCAAATACAATGTACCCCTGCGCGTTCTCTCAAGTTTTGAAGAGGGCGAGGGCACCCTGATTACCTTCGAGGAGGAGGGAATGGAAGCAGCAAAAATTGCGGGTATCGCGTTCAGTCGTGATGAGGCCAAACTGACAATTCTTGGAGTACCCGATACCCCAGGTGTGGCCTACAGCATTCTTGGGCCGATCGCGGCGGAAAATATCGAAGTCGATATGATCATCCAGAATATTGCCGAAGATGACACCACCGACTTCACCTTTACGGTCAACCGCGGTGACTACTCCAAGGCGCTGGAATCACTCAAGGAGACATCCAAGGTGCTTAGCGCCCGGGAAGTTCATGGGGATGACAGCATCGTTAAGATATCCCTGGTAGGTGTCGGCATGCGCTCCCATGCCGGTATCGCCAGCCAGATGTTTGAGGCGCTGGCAAAAGAGGGGATCAATATTCGCATGATCTCCACTTCCGAGATCAAAATCTCCGTCGTGGTGGATGAGAAATACCTGGAGCTCGGCGTTCGCGCCCTGCATGAAGTGTTTGATCTGGCGACTGAGTCCTAATCGGTGATGGCTTGTTCATCCGTTCCTTTATCCCCCGAAAAGTAAATAAAGACTTATATGCGTCTTGGTTTTCGTTCATTTTCGGTTGGGTTTTAGAAGAGATCAGGTTTCTATATCAGTATCTCCTGCTCTACTTCATTGTAATTGATAGGTTTTCTATTCCCTTTAGAATTTTGCGCGAGACTGGTAGAATTCGATTTCGCTCTTTCCCAAAGGGTTATTCCTTGGTGCAAGTGCTTGGTTGGCGGCGGCATAGATTATCTCGAGGACGCTTGGATGTGTCCCATCGTGTTGATTTTGTGCCGTCATTTCTGGAATAGATATACAGGGAGACAGGACGATGTTGATTTTAACCCGCCGTGTAGGCGAAACCTTGATGATTGGCGATGAAGTTACAGTTACTGTACTCGGCGTCAAAGGCAATCAAGTTCGTATTGGTGTGAATGCACCTCGCGATGTACCAGTTCACCGTGAAGAGATCTACGAAAGGATCAAACGCGAACATCAGCAGCAGGAAGAAGTTGCTGAGGACTGAAACGTTGTCTGATGGGGCTCATTCGAGCCCCATTCATCGAAAACCACCCTCTCCCGTGAGAAAAAGCCCCGATTCCCTGTCAGTAGCAGGCTGGACAATTTCCTCTGCATCGACAAATTGTTAGCAGCAATCGGGGAAAAAATGGGGTAGAATACCGCCCTTCCCGAGGGGGCGATAAGGGGTGTTACCCCGCTGGTGCCTGCCACCGCATGGCTTGATAGAGTCTTCGGTGACGGAAAAAAGTTTTGGAGAGCTGGCCGAGTGGCTGAAGGCGTGCCCCTGCTAAGGGTATATACGTTAATAGCGTATCGAGGGTTCGAATCCCTCGCTCTCCGCCATATTTAAGTTGACAATCGGGTGATAAATCAGCAGAATTTGCCCTCCAGAAAAAGCGCCTGTAGCTCAGCTGGATAGAGTACTCGGCTACGAACCGAGCGGTCGGAGGTTCGAATCCTTCCAGGCGCGCCATATTAAGCAGTAAAAAGAAAGGCTTGAAGCGATGCTCCAGGCCTTTTCTTTTTTCTGCCTACACTCAGCCGCTTATAATCCGCAGCCAGCGGTCGTGTACCGCATCCTCCATCTCCGAGGTGATGGTCACCACCAAAACCCAAGCACCAGAAAGCCACCCCCCCCCCCAACCACGTAGGGTGGATCAAGCGCAGCGGATCCACCAAACCAACCCAGTATTGGCCTGCCACAAGCCGGCCAAGCGGCTGATACCCCAAATAGAAAACCTCCAAACCCTTCCATAACCGGTTGCATCAAACGGGGGAGTATCGGAGACTAAGCCCTACACTATTCAGGTTATTAAATCATCCGCCACGGAGAGGAACACAATGGGCACCCAACTCAACAACAGGCTGCAACTACTCATCTGGGTCGGGCTTCTGCTGCTGACCACAGCACTGCCTCTGCAGTCCGCCCAGAGCCGTCTCACCCTCAGCCTCAACTCACAGCCCGCTGTGGATGTGGATCGCAACATCCCCCAGGGTGAACAGGGTGGGCGCTACGATGTAGCGGTGCTGGTGGCCAACCGCACCTACCGCCGTGACGGTATCCCCGAAGTGGCCTACGCCCACAACGACATGGCGGTGCTGAAAAACTACCTGATCACCACCATGGGCTTCGACCCCGCCAATATACTCACCGAAAAGGACGCCACCAAGGGCACCTTCGAAACCCTCTTCGGCAGCAAGGGCGAGCACAAGGGCAAGCTCTTCGACTATGTCCGCCCCGGCAAGAGCAAAGTGTTTGTCTACTACGTGGGCCACGGTGCCCCCCACCCCGAGACCGGTGACGGCTTCTTCGTACCGGTGGATGCCGATCCCGACTACGTTGCCACCAGCGGCTACGCTGTCTCCACCTTCTACCAGAACCTGAGAAAACTTCCTGCCAAAGAGCTGATCGTGGTGATGGATACCTGCTTCTCTGGCCGTACTCCCAAGGGACTGCTGCTGAAAAACGTCAGCCCCGCCCTGCTCAAGGTAAAAGAGACCGTTGCCGGTATCAAAGAGGGGGTGGTGATCACCAGCGCCCGGGGTGACCAGCTCTCCAGCTGGTACCCGGAGAAGCGCCACAGCCTCTTCACCTACTACTTTCTCAAAGGATTGCAGGGGGAGGCGGACAGCAACAAAGACAAAACCATCACCGCCGGTGAGATGGACGACTACCTGAGTGCTGAAGTGCCCTACTGGGCGCGGCGGCTGGGCGGTAAAAAGCAGCAGCCCAAAGCTGAAGGCAAGAAAGGGATTGTGCTGGCGAAGCTGAAATAGCCCTGGGCTATCACCTATGTAGGCTCCTGCGGTGAGCAACGGCTGGTGGATCCGCTACGCTTGATCCACCCTACGGTTGGAGTCTGCACCACTGAAATGTAGGGTGGATCAAGCGCAGCGGATCCACCAAATCAAATCAAAGCCTAAATGACACCGACCCCTGGCGAAAATGGCACCAAAAACCGGTTAGCTGAATAGTTGCGGAATAGTGACTCTTATTCAACGAAAATGAGCAGAAAAAAGAGCCTGAATGGGGTTTCCGCAGTAGATGTCCTAGTACACTGCAGAAACAGCACTCAATAACTCTGTGGATTTAATATGAAATTTGAGAGGAATTCAGGAAAAGAGAGAGTCAATATCACTGAACATGGGATAACCTTTGAACAGGCTTCCTATGTTTTTGCTGATCCACTCGCCTTGAATACGTACGATGATGAGCATTCAATTGAAGAAGATCGGTGGGTTTTGTTGGGAAAATCGATAAACGAAGTGCTTCTTGTCGTTGTCCATACATTCAAAGATGATAATAACATTGAGTATGTGAGAATCATCAGTGCAAGAAAGGCAACTAATAATGAACAGCAATCATATCAGCGAAGGTGTAAAAAATGAAAGATGAATATGATTTTACTGATGCAGAACAAGGAAAATTCTACAGGCCGCTGGAAGAGTTGGATATTCCAATATATCTGGATAAAGAGGTTAAAGAGTATTTTATTCAGAAGATACGTAGCAGGGGAAAGCCATTTTCCTTGAATGAAACTATTAATGCGCTGTTAAAAAATGATATAGAGATATCTAACAAATTAGCGGGTTAAGGCAAGAAAGAGGTAAATATTCGACCAACCCACCCCTAATAGAATCAACCGGTTAGCTTTACCCTGAACTGACGAGATAAGGGATAAAGCCATATGTCCTTG
>JBEVXT010000451.1:0-9162 GCA_040505955.1 Sedimenticola sp.
TCTTTATCAGTCATGACCTAAAGGTGGTGCGCGCCCTCAGTGATAATTTGATTGTTATGCAGGAGGGGAAAGCGGTGGAGCAGGGGAGTGCTGAGGATATTTTTGAAAATCCCCAGCAGCCCTACACCAAGAGACTGATTAAAGCGGCCTTTGATCTGGAAGCGGATGAGTTGGTGAGTGGCTGAGGGAGAACGAGTACCCCGCTTCCTCCCCCGTACTGTTGCACCTGCCGCCCTGTCCACCTCACCCTTCCACAGTGCTGCTCTCACCGGCCTTTCGTGTTCTCTGTAGGTTCCCTATGATTATGGGCCGATCAATCGACAGGAACGACAAGGATGTCACTCTGTGCTGCAGAGCACCATCACAACCCAACCCCTGAACCCCGCGTATACCAGCGCCGCAAACCAGAGCGCACTGTCACCTACCAGACGGTGCAGCACCACCTGGAGAGCTGGCTGGCACGCAGCGGGAAGATAGTCAGCATGTCCGGTTAGACAGGATCAGGATGTGCTTCTACTTTCAGGTGTAGTCCAAGTCCATGAACAAGTTTAGTAAAACTGGAAAGCTTGGGATTTCCAGTTGCTGATAGCATCTTGTACATGCTTTCCCGGCCTAAATGAGCACGGTTGGCAAGTCCTGATATGCCATCTTCCTGGGCTTCAGCAATGTTTCTCAGGGCCATCAGGATAACAGCCGGATCACCATCCTCCAGAGCTTCGCTTAAATACACTGCAGCGACTTCAGGATCGCGTAAATACTCATTGTGGGTTGTTCTCACATTACGAGCCATGTGGATGCCTCCGCTTGTAATCTTGCCAGTGGGCTTTAGCCCGCTTGATATCTTTGCTCTGGGTCGATTTATCGCCACCACACAGCAGCAGATAAACCCTTTGTCCCTCTTTGCCGTAGTAGATCCGATAACCCGAACCATAATGGATTCGCAACTCGCTTAATCCATCACCAATAGGCTCTGAGTCACCAAACAGACCCAGCTCCATACGATCTACCTGCATGATGATCTTGGCTTTTGCTCTTGCGTCTCTCAAGTTACCTAGCCACTGCGCATAGGGACTTTTGCCCTGCTCATCGGTGTACTCGTTTATGGTGTTGGTCATATCCGGCATTCTTCTAATTGTATCTCATAGGATACATAACACAAGGTGTTATTTCTCAAAAAAACAAAACCTAAAGCAAAGACACCCATCATAATAATTTATTACCGAAAACGAACCCGTTGGGCGAATCCTGCGCCATATCGGGGTGCCGGATATTGCTCCAGAGATAAGCCCCGCCCGTGGCCCACCCGATTTCTGTCTGGAGCTGGATCAGAGTCAGGCGTGGTTTGGTGTGACAGAGCCAGTTCCGGAGTTTGAGTTTGACCAGTCGGTGAGCTGGTAGCCAGCCTGGTTCAGACCGATCTCATCATGCACATGCAAAATCCGCAGGTCACTTTGGGACCTGCGTGGTTCCCCTTGTGCTGCTCATCTCTGTTAGCCGGGTATGAGGCTTCCAAATTCGGTTCTTGGTGTCCAAACGGTCTCTTCCAGCGTGCTCACCACATCACTCCCGCCAAGATTCGGTTTCTTAGGGCACAAATATCCTTTTTGTGACGTGGAGGTCGATTGACTTTGTGGGTTGAAATTCCTATTCTTCGGCGTATCTTGCGGCGTATCTTGCGGCATATTGGTGAGCCGGACAGTGCACCGGAGATCTCACCTGCCCGTGGCCCACCGGAATTTTGTCTGGAGCTGGATCAGAGTCAGGCGTGGTCTGATGATGAAGTCGATCCTGCACCGGAATTCGAGTATGACCAGACGGTGGGCTGGTAGGTAATCTCATTAGTCGAGCAAAAATTGCAGGTACCCTGACCTGTATTGGATCGTTTGCGCCTCAATTCAGTATGACGGGATATTGGGGTGGATTTCCACTGTTATACCGGCAAGGGCAGGGAAAGAAGTACTTCGTGCTCACCAAAATCCATATTGTGGTGACATGATACGTTGCTTGGTGGTGTGAAATAGGTTGATTTTATGGGTTGAAATTCCTATCCTTTATCCTTTTCCTATCCTTCCTATAGGGACAGCGGGCTTCTCCGGGTGAAGCCGTCAATAAGAAAAAAGGATAACCGAAATGCGGCTCTGGTTACTGATTGCCCTAACTCTGCTCTCAATGATTCCTCTTGTCTATGGTGCAGATTCTACTGCATATTTCGTGGCATCTCCCTCTTCGTGGGTGCGGGAGTTTACGGTGGATCCGGATAGCAGTTCAAAACAGGAAGAGGGAACACACTACCTGCTTTATGATCGACAGGTTCAGGTGAGTGATGGTGGGACGGAGGCTTACCATCGGATCGTGTCGCGCCCCCTGGATTCAGATGCACTCTCAGCGAGAAGTCAGGTTGAAATCGAGTTTGATCCTGCATACCAGCGGCTGACACTACATGGTGTCACTGTTACCCGTGATGACAAGGTCATCAACAAACTGAATAACGCGGAGATTAAAGTCGTTCAGCAAGAACGTGAACTGGAACAGCAGCTGTTTGGCGGTGAGTTGACGGCTTTTATTGTATTGAAAGATGTCCGGGTCAATGACGTTATCGACTACTCATACACCATTCATGGCACCAACCCCATATTGGGTGAAAAGTTCTTCAAACAGTTTAGCCTAGGCTGGACTTTTTCTATCGATGACTTTCGTGTGCGCGTAGAAATACCCGAACATCGTAGCCTGCATTACAGGTTACACCGATGGGAGCAGGATCCGAACGAGACTGTTGAGGGTGGGCGTCGCAGCTATGAATGGCATATCTCGCCGACAAAAACCATCAATATCGATGCAAAGGTTCCAGAGTGGTATAAGCAGAGGCCGTCACTCCAGTTGAGTGAGTATAAAGAGTGGGGTGAGGTGGAGCTATGGGCCTCGGCACTCTTTTCACCGAGTGAAGCCGAAAAAAGGACGCTGCGTGAGCTTGTGAGTGGCTGGAAAAAAGAGGGCCTTGATAAACGGGGTATGCTGCTCAAGGCCCTGGATTTTGTACAGAATGATATTCGCTACTTTGGATTTGAGTTTGGTGAAAACAGTCATCTCCCTTCTCCACCGAGTGAAGTGCTGGAGAATAGGTATGGTGACTGCAAAGACAAATCACTGCTATTCGTAAAGCTGATGGATGAGCTTGGAATTGAAGCATACCCAGCTTTAGTGTCGAGTACTGATCGGCATGCAATCAATGATGCGTTGCCAAGCCCGGGGGTATTCGATCATGTCATTGTTAAGTTGATCATCGACGATAAAGAACACTGGGTGGATCCAACAATTACCCGTCAGGTTGGTGAGCTTGAATATCGATATGTCTCAAATTATGGGTATGCCATGGTGCTTGGCAAGCCGGAGGGCGGCCTGAAGCCAGTTGTACAGATGGGGCATAAGTCCAAAATCGAAATGGTTGAGCATTTCAAAGGAGAAAAAGCCAACAAAGAGCTGGAACTTATTGTTAATACTTCATATTTTGGTCCGATAGCTGCTTATCAGAAGGATAATTATAGCGAAAGAACAAAGGGGAAAACGACACTCAGCTTTGCTAATTACTATGAGAAGTTATATGACAGTGTAGATGTAATGGGCAGGCTTGGTATTGATAAGAGCCTCAATCAGCCTAAGCTCGATTTGAGTGAGCACTATAAACTTGTAAACCCATGGCGGGATAATGAGTTTAAATATTTATTAAAAACAAAGGCGGATATAGTGACAACATATCTTGTAGACGAGGCGGATAAAACCCGTGAGTCTCCACTGCATGTCGGGCACCCGAAGGTGGTCAGGTATCAAGCTATCGTATCACTGGATTCAAATGAGATATCCGCTGCCCATGAGTTCAATGAAGAGGTGGTTATCGATGATAAGGTGTTCACCTATCGGCGTAAGGTTACCAGGAATGATGATCAGCTTATTATAGACCATCGCTACGAGACAAAGCGTGATTTTGTGGCTGTAGAAGATTTCCCTCAATTTAATAAGCACCTCAGTAAGGTGCGGAATAGCCTAGTTTATTGGGTGAAGATTAATAAAACAGAAGCGATCAAGCTGGAAGATCGCATGGATAGAATAAGAGAAATTCTGGGGAAATAATGAAAACAACTCTCCTTGCGTGCCTACTGTTACTTTGGCTTGGCGTGGTATTTGCCGATACCAAGGTCGATGCTAATGCCCGGGTATCGGCTGTGGATGCGATGTCGATTATGGATCACCAAGATTTTGAGCACATAAGAAATTTATATCGCATCAATGTAGATATTCTTATGCGTACACTTGGGCGCACCGCAAAAAAAGAGTTTTTAAAGTCAGCAGCGGAAGATGTGCTTGCGCTCAATAAGGAAAGCCTGCTTGGACATCTGGCATTAGTAAGATATTACACGATGAATCATGATGATGGGATGGCCGATCATCATCAGGCGACACTTGTAAATTTAATTGAAAAAATCAAAAGCTCCGGTGATGGATCGTTATATTCACCATATGATGTCTCTACCATGGTTGAGGCAGATGAGTTTATCTACGTGGCGGATTTTAAGACAAAAGGTAAAATCCTGTCGCTTGGGGAGGTGGAGAAAACAGCTGCATTGGAGGTGTTGGTATGGAGTGATGCCGACCGACAATTGCGCCCACTCTACTTCAATCCGCATTCCATAAATATGATGTACGAGCAGTTGGATGATAGGGTTGTATTGGCTCGATCGCATAGGGTGTTTTATCTGCTTTCGGAGCTGTCACGCCTTGAAGAGGCGGCAAGGATGGCGATGGTTTTATGGCTATACAATAGTAAGCATGCGTTGGCTGGCACTGACTACACGGATAGGTTGACCAATAAAATAAAAGAGGATGGGAATCTATATTTGAGTATTCTGTCGACTGTGATCGGTAAAGCTAAGATTAACAGAGCCAAGACGAAAGATGAGCAACATGCTGAAGTCAATGCGATGATCGATGAGTTGCTTAAGGCTGGTGAGCAAGGATACGCAGACGCCGGGGCTTTGATACATATTCTCAGTAATGCGTTGCCGGATGCCAAGAAGAATCAAGGGCTTTTCCAGGAGCTCCTTGAAGATAGTGCAGAGCGCGGTGGACCCATAGCAAAGAACCTGCTTGCCGATCAGCTGGAAGAGCAAGATGCAACAGATAAGAAGCCTGTTATCTCAAAAATGTATTATGAGTCATTTCGGGATGGTTACTCTCCAGCTGGAATTTCATATGTACTTTTTCATATGGTCAACTCCGATGTGGAACCGCTTGTTCCAGTTAAAGATGTGCTTGTAAAACTGTCCGACCATGGTATTCAACGGGCGATGGTAATGCTGGCCAGAGTTCTCCTGGAGAACGCTAAAGATGGAGAGTCCGTTGGTGAGGCGCTAAGATTGCTTGAAAAGCTTAAGGAGTATGAGCTGACCCTACTTGAGATCAATGAGATTGCCTGGATCTATGCTATGGACAGTCGCGCCAAGGTCAGGGATCTGGACGAAGCGGTTAGATTGGTTAAATCAGCCTATAAACGGTTTACGGCAGAAAAATTTAACGGGCCTTTTGTCGATACCATGGCGCGAGTACTCGCTGAGCTTGGTGATTACTGTAATGCGGTACAGTTTCAGAAATATGCCAATAGCCTCTTTAAAAAAGCAGGTCACTCAGATCATGTAATGGAACACCATGGCAACACTTTAGCGGGCTATCAAGCAAGCCTGGCTGATGGGAGCGGTAGTGATTATTCGTGTGATACCCCAATATTTACCCGGACAGAAGACGATGACGCTGTAGGTTACCCAACAGGGATCTATAGGGGCGAAACGGTGAATTCTACTCCATCCGGGAATGGACGGTTTAAATGGGATGACGGGGATGTCTATGCCGGCGCCCTAGTCAATGGCAGCTATACGGGCCTTGGAACATACACATGGTCAAACGATGGCAACTGGCGTGGTCATCAATATATTGGGAGCTTTAAATCGGGCAAGCGCCATGGGATGGGATTTTATTACTGGCCAAATGGTAATATCTATCTGGGTATGCATGAAAATGGCGCCCAAACGGGATGGGGTATATCTATCTATTCTAACGGCGCACGCTATGAGGGAAATTTTGTCAATGGCATGCAGCATGGTGAGGGTGTTTACCACTGGCCAGATGGGACTAGGTATCTTGGATTATTTGATAAAGATGCATTCGTGGGCCCTGCTAAACTGCTATTTACCAATGGAAATCAGTATAAGGGTCAGCTGATCAAGGGCAATATGGAGGGAGAGGGCGTTTTTACATGGTTGGATGGTGCAAGCTATGCGGGAGAGTTCAAGGGAGATAGATTGCACGGCAAAGGAATATGCAGGGATGGCCCCAAGGAGCAGCCCTGTGTCTACAAAGATGATAAAAGAGTCTATGGTGAAAGCCAGTGAGTGCTAAAAGTATGCGTCACTCAAGTTCTGTGGTTAGGCTTAGTAAGCTTGTTTGGAGGATCGTTATCATTTGTATGTCGAGTGCCGCAAGTCACCTATATGCGAATAATAATAGTGATGACGCAAGGCTCTACCGTTCAGACTGGTATGCCTTCTCCCCGCAAAGTGAAAGCATAAGGCTTTCACGCTGTCAGGAGAGGTTTGCATTTCCTGTGAGTGTCGGGAGTAGTGACAACATTACTGATGATTACCGACTGTTTCCTTTCTATTTGGCTAAAAAAACCGTTCTCTCCGTTAAAGTGTTTTCTGATAATGGGCCAGGCACAGGTGTGCTTATCCCACCCACCGAGTTGCCTTCCGGATCAAATTATTTTGTGATGACCTATGATCAGGTGCGCCGCGTTATTGGTGATGTTGATAATGGTTTTGTTGTCAGGATATATCAGCATGCTGGTATTGATGCCGCATCGTCCGGTGTTATCGCTGAATTTCCCGGCGTGCTTACTTATTATAGTGCCGGTGTCATTCTGGGTAATATCGTCCAGTATGATGTCAATCTATCGGCTGGGCAGTTGTCCACTGATAGGGTGGATTTCAATCTTGAAGCTGTTGGGCCGAACCTCTCCTTGTCAAGATTTTTCAAAAGTAATTGGCAGAAATATAGTATCTATAGTACCTATGGTCCAGGCTGGTCCCCTAATACGCTTATTTGGCTTGATGTTCTTGCTCATGGTAAGTATGAGACGATGTTTAACCTGCCGCAATGGGTGCTGAGTCAGGCTGGAAGCTTTCAATCCTTTTCCCGCTTGCCAGCGAGTGATGGTGAAGCACGGCTGATTAGATTCAATAACAGTCAATACTTCAAACGGGTCACCGACCGTTGGATTTCTCATATGGGATACCATGGGCGCATGTATGAAGATGAGCAAGGTTATGAGTTCGTTTCCAAGGATGGAACCAAGTACTATTTCGCGAAACCTGAGCGTGTAGTCATTGCTGATCCAAAAAGCTGGTTCGACAATACTGACAGAGTGGTGCAACCGGGGTATATGACAATGCCCGGTGTCAAGCCGGTTGAGTATGTCGCCAAAATTGAAGATGCCAATGGCAATACACTTACATATACCTATGGTCCCTCACGTTTTGGAAAACTATTGCTTCGAGTTGATGATGCGGTAGGGCGATCTGTTGCGATCAAATACAACCAGCAGAAAACAAATATTCCTGAGACTATGCCCTATAGGGTTGTCGGGATTGAAGGGCCTGGTGGACTGCTTTTGGAATTTGAGTATGACGATAATGGCATGCTGAGTAAATTCAAGAGGGGTGATAAATCTGAGGCCTACCGATATGTGGAAAGAGATTATGGGAAGTTCAGCCGCTACTCTCTTGTAACTACCACAGATGGGCGCGGTTACTCTATAAAATATGATTATCTGCCGCAGGCGGAAGTCCCGGCTTACATTTCATCTGCTGACCCTTTTAACTCCTTTAATGAAGTGGTCAGTAAAGTTCACTATCCGGATGGCACTGCCGGCAGGATTCTGTATCCTGAGGAGAGTTGGGATGTGCGCCAGGTATTTGACTTGATGGGGTATGTCACCAAGTACCAAGTGAACAGATATGGCAATCCAATCAGTACCCTTGAGGCAGAGGGTACGCTAACTGAAATGGAGTGGAGCGATGGTAGTGATGCTGTTGACCTAGTACAGATTAGCAAGCATACCCGGCCTGATGGAAAAGTGACCTATCAACATGATTTACAAGGAAATGTACTATCCGAGCAGGAGGAAGGAAACAAGCCCACTGTTACGAAGTGGGATTTGGAGTACAGCAAAGTCAGTAAGCGAATTTTCCCAAGTGGTGGATTTTACGAGGCGAGGCTGGATGACAAAGGAAATACCGTTTACAAGCAATGGTCTGATGGTACGAAGCACAATATTAAATATAATAAGCGTGGCCAAAAGATAGAATTGAAGGTCAATAATGGCGATACGATCAACTATATCTATGATCGTTTCGGCTACATAAGTAAAGATGTTCACTCAAGTAAAGGGGTAACGGATTACGTTCATGATGTGAGGGGAAGGCTGCTTAGCAAGAAGGTGGAAAATGGAGCGGAATCAATATGGCGATATGATGATCTCAATCGTAAGATTTATGAGAAAAATGATGAAGGGGAGTTTCGCTATGAATATGACAGTGAGGATAACCTGATCTATCAAGAAAAGGTTGGTAAATACGTAATTAAATATATTTATGATGAGAGAGGCAGGGTTGTTAAAAATACATTAAATAAAAAATATGCCATGACCTATAGCTATGATAAAAACAGTAATATGCTGACAAAGAAAGATTACGATGGAGTGGTGCGCCATTTTCGCTACAATGCAGAGAATGTTCAATTGGTGGATCCAATGGAAGTTAATCAGGCTGGACTGCCGGTGCAGAGAGGTAGATAGCTTTTATTGCTCAAGTCTGAACAACAAAGACTGGAACATCCATCAACTGGTTAACCCAAGATGATACAAGCGAGTCTTCGACCTCGTGAAAGATTTTTGGACATCCCAGTCCCCAAAATCAACTCTGCCTTCGACAACCTATTAGTGCCCCGGCCGCCCTGGTCACTGACCACTACGCGATAACATCGCAAGCTCGTTACCGCTTCGCAGTCAGTTCCCAATGACTGGACGCCGTGTTCGGATGCCTACTTTGCTTCCCCTCT
>JBEVXT010000452.1:0-7744 GCA_040505955.1 Sedimenticola sp.
CTATGGCACGGACTTTTTGAGAAGTTACAAGTGATGCTGTTCGGTCAATGTCTCTATTCATACGGTATATCTGCTGCGGCTTCTGCTGCGGTGCCGGCTCTGCTAAACTCCCTGTTTGCCCTTACAAGGTGGCCTTCGCCTCATGGTCTTAGCTGAGATGATCTGGATCGATTACGCAATCCTGGGGGTTATCGCGCTCTCCTCCCTGATCAGTCTGGTTCGGGGCTTTATCAAGGAGGCAATCTCCCTGGCGGTGTGGGTGGCGGCTTTCTGGATCTCCTGGACCTTCTTTCGTGAGCTTGCGCTGCACCTGGGCTGGATCACTCTCCCCTCCGCCCGTTTGATCGCCGCTTTTGCGCTTATTTTTGTCGCTACACTGATGGTTGGCGGCCTGATCAATTTCCTCATGTGTCAGTTGGTCGACAAGACCGGGCTTAGTGGCACCGACCGCCTCATAGGGGTGCTTTTCGGTGCTGCCCGCGGTGCACTGCTGGTTGCCATACTGGTGCTGATGGCGGGACTGACCCCCTTTCCCAATGACCCCTGGTGGCAGGATTCGCAGTTGATTGCCCACTTTCAGGAGTTGGCTATATGGCTGCGGGGCCTGTTGCCGCCCGATATTAGTGAGATGTTTCACTTCACATGAAAACCTGCTGATTCGCGAGAGATTAAAGATTATGTGCGGTATTATTGGAGTCTTCGGTAACAGTCAGGTCAATCAGACGATCTATGATGCACTGCTGGTGCTACAGCATCGTGGGCAGGATGCGGCAGGCATTGTCACCATGGATGGGCACAAACTGCATATGCGCAAGGATAACGGTTTGGCACGGGATGTGTTTCGTACCCGTCACATGATGGATTTGCAGGGAAATGTGGGGATTGGCCATGTGCGCTATCCCACAGCGGGCTGCTCATCCTCTGCTGAGGCGCAACCGTTCTACGTCAACTCACCCTATGGCATAACCCTTGCCCATAATGGCAACCTGACCAATGCCGATGAGCTCAAACATGACCTTTACCAGGATGATTTGCGCCACATCAACACCACTTCGGATTCGGAGATCCTGCTCAATATATTTGCCCACGAACTTCATGCCCAGAATAAACTGCGTATTGATGAGAAAGATATATTCAAAGCGGTAACAGCGGTTCATCGACGATGCCGGGGCGGCTATGCAGCGGTGGCGATGATCATCGGCTACGGTATGCTTGGATTTCGTGATCCCCACGGTATTCGTCCGGTGGTCTATGGTAAGCGGGAGACGCCCCAGGGGAGTGAGTATATGATCGCCTCAGAGAGCGTGGCTCTCGATGCCCAGGGCTTCAAACTGGTACGTGACCTGAAGCCGGGGGAAGTGGTCTATGTTGATATGAAGGGCAAACTCCATAGCTGTCTCTGCTCTATCAATACCAAACCCTCTCCCTGTATCTTCGAGTTTGTCTATTTTGCCCGGCCCGATTCAATTATCGATAACATCTTTGTTCATAAGGCGCGATCGAGAATGGGTACAAAACTGGCGGGAAAGATAAACCGGGAGTGGTCGAATCACGGTATCGATGTGGTGATCCCGATACCCGATACCAGCCGTACCGCCGCCCTGCAACTGGCCAATATGCTGAAGGTCAAATACCGGGAAGGTTTTATCAAGAACCGTTACATCGGCCGTACTTTCATCATGCCCGGGCAGCAGGTGCGGAAGAAGTCGGTAAAGCAGAAACTGAATGCCATCTACTCAGAGTTCAGGGGTAAGACCGTCCTGCTGGTGGATGACTCCATTGTCAGAGGAACCACCTCCCGGGAGATTGTGCAGATGGCCCGTGATGCGGGCGCAAAGCAGGTCTACTTCGCATCCGCCGCACCGCCGGTACGCTACCCCAATGTCTATGGAATCGACATGCCTTCGGCAACCGAACTGGTTGCCCATGGGCGCAGCGTAGATGATGTTAGGCAGTATATCGGGGCTGATCGCCTGATCTACCAGGATTTGGCGGATCTGATCAGCGCTGTCAACAAGAAGGGTAAATTTGATGTGATCGGGTTTGATACCTCGGTATTTAGCGGCGACTATGTCACCGGAGATGTCAGCGATCAATATCTTGAACAGTTGGAGCTGCTGCGCTGCGACTCATCCAAGGAGAGCAGGGAGAGCGCCAACGATAACACCATCGGCCTCCACAATAACTCCTGATCAATCAGCCTGGTCATTGCGCAACGGCTTTGTGATCAGCTCGAAGCGGGCGGGTGTAATGTACTGGAATATCTCTTTTCCGTCCGGGTTGACGGCAATATCCAGCCCTTTATTCGGATAGAGCCAGTGTGTTATTTCTGAGTCCTGCTCCTGCATGCGCTCAACCGGCTCTCCGAACCTGCTAATGATCAGCTCCTCCTCCAGGTCAGTGGCGGGAAGGTAGGTAATGTGGCTGATCTTTACCTGCTTGAGGCGTTCCAGATCTTCGCTCGACAGCGCCACTTTCTTTCCGCCACTACTGTTTCTGCTTATTCTCCGTCCGCGGTCAAACATCTCCCCTGCTGTCGTCTGGTCTACATCGAGGGTGGCGACCAGATCAGCACGGATACCGCTCAGATAGATGCGCTGGAAGTAGGCTTCGATGGCATACTCACCCGCGCTGGATTGAAACAGTGTAACGTCCCCCCCCGCCTTGAATTTGAACTCAGCCTCTCCAAGGGTAGTCTCCCCCAAGGTAACACCCAGAACATGAAGCTTCTCCGGTGACTCCACCTTGATAATCCAGGGCAGCATAAGCTCACTCTCCGCCGCTCTTTCACCTGGCAGCAGAACAGCGGCAGCAAGAGCCGCCAGGGTGATACTGAGAATACCCAGTAATATATTACGATCCATGGAGTTACCTGATAGGTGAAGGGTTGGCGGGAGCTTATTCTAGCCCAGTGAAGGTCACAGTAAAACCGGATTACCGAGAAAACCAGGGCTTTTCTCTGCGCCCTCTGCGCTTCTCTGTGTTCTCCACGTCCCGTTTTTGAACTGGTCACGGCCAATGCAAACCTGAACTTCACGGGCCGGGAAAATGGGATGAAATCAGCGCGGCTAAATGATAGCCTTACCGACCTGTTTTTTCTCCGGAGCCGTGAATGATCCTGGAAATTAGTGACCAGGAGAGTAAGAAAGCCAAAATCCCCCATGAGCTTTTTCTCTCCAATCTGATAGGAAATCACATACTCTGGTTTAT
This sequence comes from Sedimenticola sp., assembly GCA_040505955.1. GTDB lineage: Bacteria > Pseudomonadota > Gammaproteobacteria > Chromatiales > Chromatiaceae > Vondammii. The sequence goes on from JBEVXT010000452.1 coordinate 3,211, forward strand.
CGCCTCCCTTGGGCTGGTGGGCTCTTACTGGCAGCCGATGGCACTGGTTCCCATCGTCTCTTTTGGCTTGCTGACCTACATACTGTGGCGTGCGCGACGCTCTAAAAGCTGCGACAGCTGGTATGTGATGTGCCACTGGCAGATATGCGCCCGCCGTGCCCGTGTTTTTATCGCTATGCTGTCAGCTCTTGGCGTCGTCGTCTTTTTCGGTTGGATCGGATACACCTATATGGGACTGATGGAGGTGGCGGTCTACGCCATAATCGGAGGCGTTGGTGTTTTGCCGGTGATGGTGACCGTGCTGGTATTGATTGTTATGGAGCAGGACATCATGCACCAGGCAGCGCAGAAGAAACTGCCTGACACTATTGTTGAAAAACACCCTAATCCCGGTGTTCGGGTGCTTGAGGATTGATCTCTGCGGCAGGGGTCGGAGTCGATTGCGTTGAATATGTCAGGAAACAGTCGCTATTTCAGCGCAATCGACTCCGACCCCGAGTATGTTAACCCGGCAGTAGGGCGGCGACCACGCGGCGTCCCTCGGACAGCAGGATATTGTAAGTGCGGCAGGCGGCGGGGGTGGTCATGAACTCTACACCGATACCGGCGTCGATCAGATTCCTGTAGAGGGCGGGGGAGGGGAACTGCTGCTGCTGACCGGTACCTACTATTACCAGGTCGGGGTTGAGTTCATTCAGTAGTTCAAAATCACTCATCTTTACTGTTGCGAAAGAAGTTGGCCCCCAGGGGGCAATGATCCTGTCAGCCATGACAATGAGGCTTGAGTCGTATCTGTCGGAGCCGATGACAATCCCCGCTTCTGAGTAGGAGTGGATGGTATTGTCTGTGGATGGGTCAGCCAGTGCGAATTTCATCTGCGGAAGATAACAGGGACAACTGTTGAGTGCAAAAGCACCCGAACATCACAGGTAGACCTGGAAATATTGAGAGGTTACAAGAAGCTACAGTATCCATTTAATTTTATTGACAATTTATATCTTACCCGGTTAATTTAACCATTTCCCCACCCTTGGCAATTACAGCAGTAGAGGTTCCCGTGTCGATCCAGGAGATGAAAGAGTTTCGTAGAATCAGGCGCTTGCCGCCTTATGTTTTTAGTATTATCGGCGATTTGAAGGCGGCAGCGCGGGCAAGAGGCGAGGATATTATTGACTTTGGCATGGGCAATCCCGACCAACCCACTCCAAAACATATCGTCGATAAGATGGTGGAGGCGACCCAGCGCAAGGATACGCACCGTTACTCCATGTCAAAGGGTATACCGCGTCTGCGCCGGGCGATCTGTAACTGGTACAAGGATCGCTACGATGTAAATCTGGATCCGGAAACCCAGGCGATTGTGACCATCGGTTCGAAGGAGGGTCTGGCGCACCTGGCGTTGGCATGTGTCGGTCCTGGTGACTCTGTGCTGGTGCCGAACCCCGCATATCCCATCCATCCTTATGGATTTGTCATTGCCGGCGCCGATATCCGTCATGTGCCTCTGGTGCCGGGGGTCGATTTTTTCAGCAAGTTGGAGGAGACGATCCAGGGCTCCTGGCCCCGGCCCAAGATGTTGGTACTCAACTTCCCGGGAAATCCCACTGGGCAGTGCGTTGACCTTGAGTTTTTTGAGAAAGTGGTTGCTATTGCCAAAGAACACAACATCTGGGTAATCCATGATCTTGCCTATGCCGATATCGTTTTCGACGGTGCCAAGGTGCCGTCAATCCTCGAAGTTCCGGGTGCTGATGAGATCGCGGTGGAGTTCTTTTCACTCTCCAAAAGCTATAACATGCCGGGATGGCGTGTCGGTTTTATGTGCGGTAACAAGACGCTGGTGGCCGCTCTGGGGCGTATGAAATCCTACCTCGACTACGGTATGTTTACGCCGATTCAGGTGGCTGCCATCGCCGCACTGGAAGGCCCTCAGGAGTGTGTTGCCGAGATTTGTGATATGTATCAGCGTCGTCGGGACACCCTCTGCGATGGCCTCAACTCCGCCGGCTGGCCGGTTGAGAAACCGAAAGCGACGATGTTTGTCTGGGCGCTGATACCAGAGCAGTATCGGGAGATGGGCTCACTGGAGTTCTCAAAGAAACTGCTGGAGGAGGCCAAGGTGGCGGTCTCTCCCGGTGTTGGCTTTGGTGTCTACGGGGATGACCATGTACGTTTTGGTCTGATAGAAAATGAGCATAGAACCCGCCAGGCTATCCGTGGTATCCGCGAGATGATGCGTCGGGATGCAAAGCAGGATTAAGAGCGGCTGGAAAAACTCAATGGTTTTCAGCAAAAAAGTAGAATCAGGAGAATCAGGTGGAAGCAGTTAAAGTAGGTCTTTTGGGTCTTGGGACAGTGGGTGGCGGTACGGTCAACGTATTGGCCCGTAATGCCCAGGAAATTGCACGACGGGCCGGTCGTGACATTCGTATCACTCATGCCGCCGCCCGTGAATACGATGCAGAGACTATTCACGGCCTCGACCGGATTGTCGTCACTGACGATGCCTTCGAAGTGGTTAATGATCCTGAGGTCGAGATTATTATTGAGCTGATCGGCGGTTACTCACCTGCTCGGGAGCTGGTGCTGCAGGCCATTGAAAATGGTAAGCATGTCATTACCGCCAACAAGGCGTTGATCGCTCTGCACGGTAATGAGATCTTCGCAGCAGCCAGGAAAAAGGGCGTGACCGTGGCTTTTGAAGCTGCGGTAGCAGGCGGTATTCCGATCATCAAGGCGATGCGCGAAGGTTTGTCGGCAAATCGCATCGAATGGGCTGCGGGTATCATTAACGGTACTGGTAACTTCATTCTCACCGAAATGAAGGATAAGGGTCGTGATTTTGCCGATGTACTGGCGGAAGCCCAGGCTCTGGGTTATGCGGAAGCGGATCCCACCTTCGACGTTGAAGGCATAGATGCAGCACACAAGCTGACAATCATCGGCTCAATCGCCTTTGGCATCCCGCTGCAGTTTGACAAGACCTTTACCGAGGGTATCACCGGCATTGACCCACAGGATGTCTCCTATGCCGATGAGTTTGGTTATCGAATCAAACACCTGGGTATTGCCCGCAAGACAGATAAGGGTATTGAGATGCGGGTGCATCCAACGCTGATCCCAGAGCGTCGCCTGATCGCCAATGTAGATGGCGTGATGAATGCCGTGTTGGTGAAAGGTGATGCGGTTGGACCGACACTCTACTATGGTGCCGGTGCTGGCGATGAGCCGACGGCTTCTGCTGTAGTGGCGGATGTGGTCGATGTCGTACGTACTCTCACTACCGACCCCGAGAATCGGGTTCCCCACCTGGCTTTTCAGCCGGATGAACTGAGTGATCTGCCGATTCTGTCAATGGATGATGTGGAGACCGCCTACTATCTGCGCATGCAGGTGGCTGATAAGAGTGGCGTGATGGCAAGAATTGCCAGCATTCTTGCCGAGCAGGATATCAGCATCGAAGCGATCAAACAGAAGGAGCCAATGGAGTCCGAAGGTACGGCAACACTGGTGATGTTTACCCACCAGGTGCTGGAGCGGCGGATGAACCTGGCGATTGAGATGATAGAGTCGCTTGATACGGTGGAAGGGCGGGTGACCCGAATCCGCGTTGAACACCTGGATGGTTGATTGCCACCTATCCACTTGAGGTAACTATTCAGCTCACCCCTAAAATCCGCCATTTCTGCGTTACAAAATGATCATTTACACCTGTAAACTCACATTTTGCGCCTTGAACTGACGAATTTCAGGGGCAATCTGAACAGTCACGGCACAGTGCTGAATAGTTACCACTTGAGGTGAACAGACCATGGTGGGATTGCTCTCACCGTGGTTTTTTATTTTCGTGCAGTAATCTGAAAGTCAGCCATGTCGAGTAACGATCAATCCGTTCATCTTCTGGTGCCCGGCCTGCTGGGCCCGATACCGTCTCTGGACTCTTTTTCGTCCCTGCCACAACTGGAGACGCTGCTCTCCAGGGCTGATAACGAACGGGTGTCCGGGGACGATTTGGAATCGACACTCTTTCCCCTGTTTGGTATCGACTCATCGCCGGAGAGCGACCTGCCCACCGCACCCTGCCGCCGTATCGGTGATGGCTGCGATCGGGACGAACGTTTTTACCTTCAGGCCAACCCGGTTTTTTTACGCCCCGACCAGGATCGGCTGTTGCTGTTTGACAGCGAAGACCTTGATTTCACAAAGAGTGAGGCTGAGAGTCTGGCGGGTCTGTTCAGCGAACACTTTTCGGCGGAGAGCTGGCGGCTGGAGATAGCAACCCCCCACCGCTGGTACCTCGCCCTGGACGATCAGCCCTCTCTCACTACAGCTTCTCTCTCCCGGGTTTTCGGCCGCAATATCGACCCTTTATTGCCCCAGGGGCGGGATAGCATGCGTTGGCACGGCATCATGAATGAAGTGCAGATGCTGTTTCATGGGACCAACCTTAATTTTGAGCGGGAGAGCTGCGGAAAACTGCCGATCAATGGCCTCTGGTTTTCCGGAGGAGGGCGGTTCAATGGGAACAATGGGA
>JBEVXT010000453.1:0-2908 GCA_040505955.1 Sedimenticola sp.
GTAAGTCTCCTAACCGGCAGTCCCAGGCTCTCTATCCTCTCAGTTGCTCTGCTCTTCATCGCTGGCGCGCTGGTGCTGTTGCGTGTGGATGAAGAAGAAGGTGTACGTAGTGCAGCTAAGCTGGGAAAGCTATAGCCCATATCCTATATTTCTCCAGAGGATCATCGCAATCACCCGGGTGGTAACTTCTCATCTCAAGTTTCGGAGTTCACACGGTAGTGAATGCCTGTTGTGAGGGGTCGGAGTCGATTGCGTTGAATATGTTGAGAAATACCCGCAATTTAAGTGCAATCGACTCCGACCCCGGGTATGAAAAAGTCCGTGCCACAGGAGTGCAGTAACGCCTTTTCAGGAGACGCTGTGAATACCTCCCTGTACGCTCACAGCAGCATCCCTGCTGCTGTACGCCCTGAAAAGTCACCTCTATCAGTGACAGCCATTATTTTGCCTCTTGGGTGGCTTATCCAGTCAAGAGTTCGACGTCTCCTCAGGATAACTCATATAACCTACTGATAAATAATATAGTTATGAAATATTATATTGTGGTGTGCTATTTGCATAATCATATTGTGGGTAAGCATGAGGTGAATGAAAATGGCTAAAGAAAAGGTGGATGAGAACCAGGATCCGAGTGAAGAGGAAGGATCGGGTTCGAAAAAAATGATAATCATCATGGCCGTCGGCGGTCTGCTGCTGTTGCTTGCAGGTGTGGGCATCAGCTATTTCCTGTTTGCCGGAGGAGAGCCTCCCGCTACAGAAGAAGCGGCTAAAGTGGAGGAGGAACCTGCTCCACCGACTGCCGCTATCTACCATGAACTTAAACCGCAATTTACCGTTAATTTTCCTCCAGGGGGCAAGGCGCGGCTAATGCAGCTATCGATACAGGTGATGTCCCGGGATCAGGCGGTGATTGATCTGGTGGTGGACAACGATCCGATGGTTCGGCACGTACTGCTTGATCTGCTGGGCAGACAGGAGAGTGAGGTGCTGCGTGGGCGGGTAGGGAAGGAGGCGTTACAGGCTGAGGTACTCAAGAGCCTCAACACGGTTGTGGAAGATCAGGGTGGCAGCGGTGAGGTTGAGGCTGCTTACTTTACCTCATTCGTGATGCAGTGACACCATGGCTGATAACGACCTTCTATCCCAGGATGAGATTGACGCACTGTTGCATGGTGTCGATGAGGGGGATGTTGAAACAGAGGTGGAGGAGGCCTATGACGGCGAAATCCGCTCCTATGACTTTGCCAGCCAGGATCGGATAGTCCGTGGACGCCTGCCTACTCTGGAGATGGTCAACGAGCGTTTCTCCCGTTATTTCCGCACCACTCTTTTCAACCTGCTGCGCCGGTCCGCAAGCATCACCGCCTCCGGTGTGCAGATGCTCAAGTTCTCAGAATTTGTTCACAGCCTGTATGTTCCCACCAGCCTGAACCTGATGCAGGTGGAGCCCCTCAGGGGCAAAGGGCTCTGTGTGCTTGATCCCAAGCTGGTGTTCAATGTGGTCGACAACTACTTCGGTGGCAGCGGGCGTTTTGAGGCGAAGCTGGAAGGGCGTGAGTTTACCCCTACCGAAATCCGGGTGACCATGATTCTGCTCGCTTCTCTATTTCAGGATCTCAGGGAAGCGTGGAAACCGGTGATGGAGCTGCAATTTAAATACCTGAGTACAGAAACCAATCCCCAGTTTGCCAATATTGTCAGCCCCTCCGATGTGGTGGTGGTGACAACCTTTCACATCGAGATGGATTCAGGGGGTGGGGATCTGCATGTCTGTATGCCCTACGCGATGATTGAACCGATCCGTGACCTTCTGGATACCGGACTACAGAGTGATCGCGGTGGTAGTGATGAGCGTTGGATACGCTCCCTCAAACGGCAGATGATGGGTGCCCCGGTAGAGTTGAGCAGTGTACTGGCCGAGGCGGTGATCACTGTGGAGGAGCTGGCTAGACTGAGGGTCGGTGACATCATTCCTCTGGAGATTCCGGAGATGGTGGAGGTACAGGTATCAGAGGTTTCGATCTTTCGTGGGCAACTGGGAGTTGCCGAAGGTAAATATGCAGTGAAGGTGGACGAGTGGGTTGAACCGCACCGGGAAACGGGTTTGCAGGTTATCTCCAATCAGCCTCACGAATCAGACGCCTGAAGAGAGGGTAAAGAGATGAATGAGACAGGCAACAACCTGGATGGCGGCATGGCAAACGAACAGGATGCCACATCGGCAGAGTTTCAGGAACTGCATGAAGAGAGTGGCGAAGGTGGAGTGCAGGAGGTTCAACTGGATGCGATTCTGGATGTTCCGGTGACGATCTCGATGGAGATCGGCAGAACCAGTATCAATATCCGTAACCTGCTGCAACTCACCAGAGGCTCGGTGTTGGAGCTCGACCGCCTGGCGGGAGAACCCATGGATGTACGGGTCAACGGCACCCTGATTGCTCAGGGCGAGGTGGTGGTGGTGAATGAGAAGTTTGGCATCCGCCTCACCGATATCATCAGTCCGAAGGATCGGGTGAAGAGGCTTGCCTGATGCGCTGGATAATTACCAACATCCTTACTCTTTTGTCAGTCGCACCACTGAACAGTGCAGCGGCAGAGAAGAGTGTCACCGCACATCTGCCGGTCTCCCCTATGGGTACCGGCGCTTTGCTGGAGACCCTGGTCGGCTTGCTGCTCGTTATCCTGCTGATCTTTGCTCTCGGTTGGTTGTTTCGTCGCTTTGGCCGCCTGCCAGCCATGGGGAAGGGCGGGATCAACATGCTCTCCGGCCTCTCTCTCGGCCCCCGCGAGCGGGTAGTGTTGCTGCAGGTGGGAGAGACGCGGTTGCTGGTGGGTGTGGCTCCAGGGCGGGTACAGACCCTTCATGTGTTTGATGACAAGCCCCGGACTGCGGTTATACCTGAAGAGG
>JBEVXT010000453.1:3008-12968 GCA_040505955.1 Sedimenticola sp.
ATGACCAGGCTGCTGCTTTTGATCCCCATGCTGTTGCCGCTGACAGCTGTTGCAGCCCCGGGGGTGGACGCATTCACCACTACGCCAACGGGAACGGGTGGACAGACCTACACGCTGAGCATCCAGGTGCTGCTCTTCATGACCGCCCTCAGCCTGCTGCCGGGCGCGTTGCTGATGACTACCTCATTTGCACGTATTATTATCGTTCTGGCGATTCTACGACAGGCCCTGGGCACTCAAAACACCCCATCCAACCAGATACTGGTCGGTCTCTCCCTCTTTCTCACACTGTTTATCATGATGCCGGTATTTCAGGAGGTCTACGATGCCGGTGTCAAACCCTATCTTGAAGAGAAGATGAGCGCGACCCAGGCGCTGGAGAATGCCTCCAAGCCGATGCACCAGTTTATGCTGGCGCAGACCCGTGAGAGCGATCTGGAGCTGTTTGCCGATATCGGAAATTTTACCGAGATTGAGTCGCCGGATCAGATTCCATTCTCTATGCTGTTACCGGCATTCGCCACCTCTGAGCTGAAAACCGGCTTCCAGATAGGTTTCCTGATCTTTATCCCCTTTCTCGTAATCGACCTGGTGGTGGCCAGTGTGCTGATGTCGATGGGCATGATGATGCTGTCACCCCTGATCATATCACTGCCGTTTAAAATCATGCTGTTTGTCCTGATCGACGGCTGGGCCCTGGTGTTCGGCACCCTGGCGACAAGTTTCCTGGTGTGACGGAACAGGAGGAGAGTAATGACACCTGATACCGTACTTGATATAGGCCAGTTGGCACTGGAGACCACTATTTCGATGAGTGCTCTGCTGCTGTTGCCGGCACTGGGGGTGGGGTTGGTGGTTGCCATCTTTCAAGCGGCAACGCAGATCAATGAAATGACGCTGAGCTTTATCCCCAAGTTGATGGTGGTGGCCCTGGTTTTGATGACGGCCGGGCCCTGGATGCTGCAGACAATAATGAGCTTTACTATCCAGCTCTACACCAGCATCCCTGAATTGATCGGGTAGCCGGGTGCAATAATGTCCTTTAGCGAGACACAACTGACAGCCTGGTTTGCGGCATTTATCTGGCCGCTGATGCGGGTTGGCGCAGTGGTGATTTCGGCGCCGATATTCAGCTCCCGGCAGACACCTAAGATCTACAGTATCGGCCTCATTCTGCTGCTTACCTGGGTGTTAATTCCCGTTATTCCGGCGCCGCCGGTGGTGTCGCTGTTCAGTTATCAGGCATTTGTCATGGCGCTGCAACAGCTGCTGATTGGCATGTCCATGGGATTTATACTGCAGATGGTGTTTTCCGCCCTGGTTTTTGGCGGTCAGGCCCTTGCCTATAGTATGGGGTTGGGTTTCGCCGCCATGATGGATCCGCAGAATGGTGTTCAGGTACCGGTGGTTTCCCAGTTCTATCTGATCCTCGCCACCCTGCTGTTTCTCACCCTTGACGCCCACCTGATTTTGATTGAGATGCTGGCTCAGAGCTTTCACACCTTTCCTGTCTCCATGGAGGGTTTGGGCAGGAACAGTCTCTCCGATATCGTTGGCTGGGGCAGCCGCATGTTCAGTGCCGGATTGTTGATGGCGCTGCCTGTCATGGCGGCACTGCTGCTGGTTAATCTGGGACTTGGCCTGGTTGGCCGGGCGGCGCCCCAACTTAATATTTTTGCTGTTGGTTTCCCCTTCGCCATCATTATCGGTTTTGTCCTTATCTGGGTGACGTTGCCCAACGTGATGGGTAATTTTCAGGAGCTTCTGGATGAGGGTTTTGCCCTGATCGGTCAACTGCTGAGGCTCGGGAGATGAGCCATGGCTGAAAACGACGATGGCCAGGAGAAATCGGAACAACCGACAGCGAAACGGCTGCAGGATGGCAAAAAGAAGGGGCAGGTCGCCCGCTCCCGCGAACTCAACACCATGATGATATGTCTCCTCGGAGGCGTTGCGCTGGTGATGATGAGCGGCTATCTGGGCGAAGGGTTGGGCTCAATGATGAGCGGTAGTTTTACCATTCCCCGTGCTGATATGTTTGATCCGATGGCGATGATTAGACGGTTGTCGGTAGCCATCCAGGGAACGCTTTTGTTGTTGGCGCCGTTCTTTCTCTGGGTGGTGGTGTTGTCCCTATTCAGCTCGGTGGCTCTGGGTGGTATCGCTTTCAGCTCTGAGGCGATGTCACCAAAACTCAGCAAGCTCAATCCCATCAAGGGGTTGAAACGAATCTTTTCCATGCGTGGCCTGCTGGAGATGATCAAGGCGATGGCCAAGTTTATCCTTATCGGCGGCGCCACTTCACTGATTATTTGGCAGTCGCTTGATTCATTCATCGGGTTAAGCGGCATGGAGCTGGAACCCGCCATGTCAGAACTGGTCGACTTGATTGGCTGGTCCTTTGTACTGATCTCCTCAACGCTGATCCTGATGGCCGCAATCGATGTTCCATTTCAGGTATGGGATCACAAACGCCAGATGAAGATGACCCGGCAGGAAGTCAGGGAGGAGATGAAGGATACAGAAGGGCGCCCTGAAGTGAAGGGACGGATACGCAATCTTCAGCGTGAGATGGCAACACGCCGGATGATGGAAGAGGTGCCGAAGGCGGATGTGATCGTCACCAACCCAACCCACTATGCAGTGGCCTTGCGCTACGATCAGTCTAAGATGACCGCACCAAAAGTGGTAGCCAAAGGCAGAGAGCTGGTGGCGGCCAATATTCGTAAGGTGGGTGAAGAGCACAATGTGCCAGTAATGGAGTCACCGGTACTTGCCCGCGCCATCTACTTCCACACAGAGTTGGGTGAATGTATACCTGCCGGCCTCTACCTTGCGGTAGCTAAAGTGCTTGCTTACGTATTCCAACTCAAGAGTTACCGCAGTGAGGGGGGGGAGGCGCCAAAGGTGCCCGGTGAGTTGGAGGTGCCTGCAGATTTACAGGTGCCTGAGTCTACAGATAAGCAGGATGAAACCTAGGGTTAAAGATGGATGCAACGGCAATTTTAAGTAACATCCGATCCTCCGGTGCACGGGGGTTTGGTGCACCCATTATCCTGATCATGATGCTGGCGATGATCGTAGTGCCGATGCCGCCGCTGGCGCTGGATGTCTTTTTCTCCTTCAATATTGCACTCTCGCTGGTGGTGCTGCTGGTGGTGCTCTATACCATCAAACCCCTCGAGTTCAGTGTGTTTCCAAGTTTGCTGCTGGTAGCGACCCTGTTGCGCCTGGCGCTGAATGTCGCTTCCACCCGGGTGGTACTGTTGGAAGGCCACCAGGGTGGTGATGCGGCGGGTAAGGTGATCGAGTCGTTTGGCGCCTTTGTTATCGGCGGCAACTATGCCGTAGGTCTGGTGGTATTCGCTATTCTTGTGATTATCAACTTTGTTGTTGTCACCAAGGGAGCGGGACGTGTTTCCGAGGTGAGCGCCCGTTTCACTCTCGATGCCATGCCGGGCAAGCAGATGGCTATCGATGCTGACCTTAACAGCGGACTAATTAACCAGGAAGAGGCAAAAATGCGCCGTGAGGAGGTGGCTCAGGAGGCTGACTTCTACGGTGCGATGGATGGTGCCAGCAAGTTTGTCCGTGGTGATGCCATTGCAGGTATTATGATCCTCTTCATCAATATACTGGGTGGACTCGCCATCGGTATGTTGCAGCACGATCTGGATCTCTCAACCGCTCTGCGCTTCTATGCACTGCTCACCATCGGTGATGGACTGGTGGCTCAGATCCCCTCCCTGCTGCTCTCCACCTCGGCAGCGATTATTGTGACACGCGTCTCCGCCGCCCAGGACATGGGTGGGCAGGTGGTGGCCCAGCTTCTGGATAATCCCAAGGCATTGGGGATTGCCTCAATGATATTGGGGATGATGGGTATTATCCCGGGAATGCCAAATTTTGCCTTTCTCTCCCTGGCACTCCTCTCAGGGGCAGGTGCCTGGTGGATATACAAGCGTAATATAGCGGCTGCGGTAATGGCAACGGAAGCGCTACCACCCATCCCGGAGGTTCCCTCAGATCAGAAAGAGCTCACCTGGGATGATGTTCAGCCGGTGGATATCATCGGTCTTGAAGTGGGTTACCGATTGATACCTCTGGTTGATAAAAATCAGGGTGGGCAGTTGATGACACGGATCAAGGGGGTACGAAAAAAACTCTCACAAGAACTGGGTTTCCTTATGCAGCCGGTACATATCAGGGACAACCTCGATCTCTCTCCCACTGCTTACCGCATCTCTCTTCATGGAGTGGGAATTGCAGAGGCGGAGGTGCATCCGGATCGGGTGTTGGCGATTAATCCGGGGCAGGTGTTTGGAAATCTCCAGGGTCTGGCGACCAAAGATCCCGCCTTTGGCCTTGATGCGGTGTGGGTAGAGACCGCTCAGCGTGATCACGCCCAGACCCTTGGCTATACGGTGGTGGATGCCAGTACCGTAGTGGCGACCCATATGAGTGAGATCCTGCAGTCTCACGCCCATGAGCTGTTGGGCCATGAAGATGTGCAGCAGTTGATGGATGCCCTGGCCAGAAGCGCTCCCAAGCTGGTGGAGGATCTGGTGCCGAATATTCTCTCCCTGGGACAGCTGCTAAAGATACTGCAGGATCTTCTGGAAGAGGGTGTGCCGGTGCGGGATATCCGCACTATTGCCGAAACATTGGCGGAGTATGGTGTGCAAAGTCAAGACCTCGGCGTTCTCTCTGGTGCAGTGCGGATTGCTCTCTCCCGCTCAATTGTTCAACAACTTGTTGGATTTACAGAAGAAATTCCTGTTATTGTTCTTGAGCCAGGTCTGGAACAGATATTGCAACAGACATTACAACCACCAGAGGAAGGTGGGGTGGGCTTCGAGCCCGGGTTAGCTGAGAAACTGCAGAGGACGCTGGTGCAAACCGCTGAGCAGCAGGAGATGGCGGGTCAGGAGAGTATCCTGTTAGTAGCAGCACCGATCCGTTCATGGATGGCCAGGTTCGTTAAACACGGAGTTCCGGGAATGCATGTTCTCTCCTACAATGAGGTTCCGGACGACCGACAGATCAAGGTGGTTGCTACCGTGGGTAAACCGGATGAGTAATGAATGAGTGCAGCCAGAGGTAAACAGTGACCTGTGGTATGTGTGTGGCAGCAGGTTGATTGCCGGGAACACCGAGATGAAGATTAAAAGATTTTTCGCAGAAGATATCCGACAAGCGTTGCGTCAGGTGAGAGAGACTCTGGGGCCTGATGCCGTTATCCTTTCGAACAAGACGGTCGAAGGTGGGGTAGAGCTGGTAGCGGCTATGGATTATGACGAATCGGCCTTTGCTCCACCCCGAGCGGCTCCATCATCACTGAAACTTGCTGCAGTGCCTGAGTCCATCCCCCTCCATCGACAAAATGAAAAGAGCCGGAGAGAAGATGAGCGCCCATCAGGCGGGATTGAGGGAAAATCACCTGTAAAGATCCAGTGGAGTCAGGATCCGGTGTTGGTTGAGATGCGCAAGGAGATGAAGGCGCTGCGACGGATGATGGAGAATGAACTTTCGGTACTGACATGGCGGGATATGACGATACGTAACCCACAGATTCAGGAGCTTTATCGCCGACTTATAGGAATGGGTCTCTCTGCGGACATATGTAGTTGTCTGATTGAGAAGGCGGGAAGTGTCGAGGGATCTGAGCAGGCGTGGAGAAAGGCGCTCCACGCACTGACCGGCGAAGTTGCCACAGTGGATCAGAGCCTGCTGGAAAAAGGGGGTGTGGTGGCACTGGTCGGTCCCACCGGTGTTGGCAAGACTACCACGGTGGCCAAGCTGGCGGCGCGCTTTGCCCTTCATCACGGCAATCGGCATGTCGCCCTGGTCTCTGTTGACAGCTATCGCATAGGCGCCCGGGAGCAGCTCAATACCTATGCCAGAATACTCGATGTGCCGGTACGCTCTGCAGCGACTCCGGAGGAGCTGGTCACAGTACTCAATACACTGGCGGATAAGCGACTGATCATGATAGATACCGCAGGGATGAGCCAACGTGACATTGACCTCAGTAAACAGTTGTCACTGCTGGATGTAGCGGGTAAGTCGATTAGCAGTTTTCTGACACTCTCCGCCGCTACTGAGCAGGCGGCGTTGGAACAGGCGATCAAAGCCTTTGCTGTTGCCCGGCCAAAAGCCTGTATTCTTACCAAGGTGGACGAAGCCGCCTCTCTCGGCGGCGCCCTCTCGGCGCTGATTCACTGCCGCATGCCTTTGGCATTTACCACCGATGGTCAGAAGGTTCCGGAAGATATCCACCAAGCGCGTGCCAATACACTGGTGAGTATTGCCGCGGCTTGTGGGGACAGTTTGAGTGAGGTAATGACGGATGAGCACCTCGCCCTTACCATGGGAGGCGGGTGGGTAGATGCACATGGTTGATATGGGAACAGATCAGGCGGCTGGATTGAGGCGCATGGTAAACCCTGAGCCGGTGCGCGTGATGGCGGTTACCGGAGGAAAGGGTGGCGTCGGTAAAACCAACGTTGCGGTCAATCTTTCTGTGGCGTTTGCCGAACTGGGCAAACGGGTAATGTTGCTGGATGCCGATTTGGGGCTTGCCAACATCGATGTGATGCTGGGCCTCCATCCGGAACACGACCTCTCCCACGTACTCAGCGGTGAGCGCAACCTGGAAGAGGTGGTTATTGACGGGCCCCTGGGGATTAAAGTGGTACCGGGTGCTTCGGGAGTACAGCAGATGGCCGAGCTGAGTGAGGCGGAGCATGCGGGACTGATCAGCGCTTTCAGTGATATTGGACAGGATCTTGATATTCTGATTGTGGATACCGCCGCCGGTATCTCCGACACCGTTATCAGTTTCAGCAGAGCGGTGCAGGAGTTGATAGTGGTGGTCTGTGATGAGCCGGCTTCGATCACTGACGCCTACGCAATGATCAAGCTGTTGAACCGTGAATACGGCGTTGAGCGCTTTCGCATCCTCGCCAATATGACACGAACCCCCCAAGAGGGAAGAAAACTCTATAATAAGATATGTAGAGTCACTGATCGTTATCTTGAAGTGATGCTCTCATACATGGGGAGTGTTCCATACGATGAGTCTTTGCTGAAGGCGCTGAGGGCACAAAAACCGGTGATTTTGGCCTACCCGCGCAGCCGTATTGCACAATCGTTTAAGGATTTAGCCAAGAAGGCCGATAACTGGCCTGTACCCGGAGGAGTTAACGGTAGGCTTCAGTTTTTTGTCGAGCGACTGATCCAGTACTCGAGCCAAAGTGGAGAAATATAAAATTGAGCGGGTTGGCAAGATATGTAACAGACCGTGAGGAGAGTGCCGATGCGCTGGTGAACCGGCACGCCGCGCTGGTGAAGCGTATTGCCTACCATTTAATGAGTCGATTGCCATCCAATGTCCAGGTGGACGATCTGATTCAGGCTGGCATGATCGGTCTGCTCGAAGCGGGTAAAAATTATGACCCAAGCCAGGGTGCCAGCTTTGAAACCTATGCCGGCATTCGTATTCGTGGGGCAATGCTCGATGAGATACGTCGCAGCGACTGGACGCCGCGGTCGGTACACCGCAAGGCGCGGATGGTTGCCGATGCCATGCGGCGTATTGAGAATGATGAAGGTCGGGATGCCCGTGATGTTGAAGTTGCAAACCACCTCGGGATGTCGCTGCCGGAGTACCACCGTATCCTGCAGGACTCATCCGGGTGCCGCATTTTCAGCATCGAGGATTTACAGATGGTGGGCGAGCTGCCTCAGCCCAATAGTGGCAAGGGGCTTCCCGGGCCGTACGAGGGAATACAGCATGATGCCTTCAAGCAGGCACTAGCGGAGGCTATCGCCGGTTTGCCTGAGAGGGAACGCCTGGTCATAGCGCTCTATTACGATGAGGAGCTAAATCTGCGTGAGATTGGGCAGGTGTTAAGTGTCAGTGAATCGAGGGTTTGTCAGATTCACAGTCAGGCAACCCTCAGATTAAGGTCAAGGCTTTCAGAGTGGTTGGTTGATACAGATGAAATATGATATCGGGGGAAGATGGCATGGTGGGAGGTTTCCGTGGATAAAAATATGAAGATTCTGGTAGTGGATGATTTTTCCACAATGCGACGAATTATTAAGAACCTGCTGCGGGATCTGGGTTTTACCAATACTCATGAAGCCGATGATGGTGCAACTGCACTTCCGATGTTAAAAACCGGGCACTTTGATTTTCTCGTAACCGACTGGAATATGCCGGGGATGACCGGTATCGATCTACTCAAAGAGGTGCGTGGCAGCGCCGATCTGGTTAGCCTGCCGGTGTTGATGGTGACCGCGGAGTCGAAGCGGGATCAGATCATCGAGGCGGCGCAGGCGGGAGTGAATGGCTATGTGGTGAAGCCCTTCACTGCAGGTATTCTGGAGGAGAAGATCGCCAAAATATTTGAGCGTATCGATACTTGATGTTGTAGGTGGAGAAGTCAATGAACAGTGATCAACGTCTTGATCTTGCACGCCAACTGGTAACCCAGCTTGAGGCGGGTAATGAAGGGGAAGCCGAAGCGATACTTTATGAGTTGGCGGATTGCCGGGAGGGTGAGTTGTTTCAGGAGGTGGGACGGTTAACCCGGGAGTTGCATGAGGCGATCAACAGTTTTCTGTTGAATGCCCAAATATCGACACTGGCCCATGTTGACATTCCCGATGCCGGCGAGCGGCTGAGTTACGTTATTACCATGACGGAAAACTCGGCTAATGCTTCCCTTGGTGCAGTTGAGAGTGGCTTGCCGCTGGCGGATCTGCTGGTGACTCGGGCCCGTTTTATCTCACGGCAACTCGATAAACTGAATTTTTCGACAAATACCACTGAAGAGTGGGAGCAGTTCAGCAGTGAACTGAGAGGTTTTCTTATCCTGGTCAAAGATAACTCAGGCTCACTTCACAAAAAGTTGACCGAGATTTTGATAGCACAGGACTTTCAGGATCTCACGGGTCAGATTATACGCCAGGTAATACGCCTGGTGCATGATGTAGAGGGTAAGTTGGTACAGTTGGTTCGTCTTTCAGGGACAAAGCCGCCGAAGAAAACGGAGAAGAAACACGATCTCGAAGGGCCAGTAGTGCCGGGGATCGATCAGGGTGATGTCGTGGAGAGTCAGGACGATGTGGATGAACTGCTCTCAGGTCTTGGATTTTAGCCCGCATCCCTCACCGGGCGGATTAGAACCTCTATCGAAACCGGGTGAGAAATGTGGGTTATAGAGGTGGCGTGTGGCCATTGGAATGGATGATGAGATCCTTCAGGATTTTCTGGCAGAGGCCGGAGATATTCTTGAACAGCTGAATGAACAGCTGGTCGACCTGGAACAGGATCCAGGGAATTACGACCTGCTTAACGCAGTCTTTCGTGGTTTTCATACCATCAAGGGCGGCGCCGGTTTTCTCAATATCGAAGCGATGGTGACGGTCTGTCACCGGGCCGAAGACGTCTTCAATGTTTTACGCCGTGGTCAACGTCGCATCGATCCCTCCCTGATGGATGTGGTTTTGCAGGCCCTGGATCTGGTCAATGAGATGTTTGCTGTGGTGAAAGCCGGGGCGGAGCCTGAGCATGTCCCCGCAGAATTGCTTGAAAAACTCGCTGTACTGTCACAGCCGGATGAAGAGGTGGTTGCGGATGAACCACAGCCAATGGATCAAACACCAGAACCGATTACCGCAGTGGCTACTGGAGAGAGTGATGGAGAAGCTGCTGCCGATGTACCCGCCGAGGCTGAGAGTGACGAGATAAGTGAAGATGAGTTTGAGGCGCTATTGGATCAACTGCACGGTGTAGGGAAACACGGCGGGGTGCCCGCTGCATCGGTGGAGGCTAATACAAAGCCTCCTCCAGCAAAGAAAAAGCGCGCACCACGGGCCAAGGCCAAGGCTAAGACAAAAGCAAAAAGCACGACAAAATCGAGACCCACAGCAAAAGCCAAACCTGCGCCT
>JBEVXT010000453.1:13068-18124 GCA_040505955.1 Sedimenticola sp.
AACGCGGTTGCCAATCTGGATGTAGTGACCTCGGATCTTCAGGACTCAGTGATGAAGACCCGCATGCAGCCGGTGAAAAAGGTGTTTGGCCGTTTCCCCCGGGTTGTTCGGGATATGGCGAGAAGCCTAAAAAAGGAGATTGATCTGGAACTCCAAGGTGAGGAGACCGATCTTGACAAGAATCTGGTGGAAGCACTTGCCGATCCGATGGTGCATCTGGTGCGCAATGCAGTGGATCATGGCATTGAATTACCGGATGATCGTGAGTGGGCCGGTAAGTCGCGTCAGGGAAAGGTAGTGCTGTCGGCTGCCCAGAAAGGCGATCACATCATGCTTTCCATTGCTGATGATGGTCGCGGAATGGACCCCGAAGAGCTGCGAAAAAAGGCGGTTGCCAATAGCCTGATGAGTGAAGACGAAGCGGCCAGGCTGAGTGAAAAAGAGTGCTATAACTTGATATTTCAGGCGGGTTTCTCCACCAAGACGGAAATCTCCGATGTCTCCGGCCGGGGTGTCGGTATGGATGTGGTGAAGACCCGCATCACCCAGATGAACGGCTCGGTGGAAATTGAATCGGTGAAGGGTAGAGGCAGCACCATTGTTATTCGCCTGCCGCTGACTCTGGCAATCCTGCCGACCCTGATGATTATCATTGCTGGGCAGCCGTTTGCTCTGCCGCTGGCCAACGTGGTTGAGATCTTCAATCTTGACCTGACCCACTCCAACGTTATTGATGGGCAGTTGACCCTGCTGGTGCGTGATCGTGCATTACCGCTGTTTTATCTGGGTGAATGGCTGAACGGTGACAAGGTGGGTGCTGAGGAGGGGAGTAAAGGGCATGTGGTGGTGGTTAATGTGGCGGACAAACAGGTAGGATTGGTGGTCGATGGTCTTGTCGGACAGGAAGAGGTGGTGATCAAGCCCCTTGGCTCCCTGCTTCAGGGCCTGGGTGGCATGGCCGGTGCGACCATAACAGGTGACGGCGGCATCGCCCTGATACTGGATGTTCCCGGGTTGGTGAAAAAGTATGTACGCAGGCGTTGAGAGTGGATAATGAGAACCTTGGCTGATAAATGGTTATTCAGTGGGACTATCCAAGCGGATTTCGGCAGAGCGGAGCGCTGATAATGAGCAGCAGAATCCGTGTGCTGATCGTTGATGATTCAAGTTTTTTCAGAAAGCGCATAGAACAGATATTGATGCATGATTCACAGATAGAGGTGATTGGACACGCAGTCGACGGCCTTGTTGCAGTGGCCGAGGTGAAACGTCTTCGGCCTGATGTTATCACCATGGATGTCGAGATGCCGCGACTCGACGGCATCGGTGCGGTGAAGCGAATCATGAAAGAGTGCCCGACGGCTATCCTGATGTTTTCATCACTGACGCACCAGGGAGCGAAAGCAGCACTGGATGCATTGGAGGCTGGGGCGGCGGATTTTTTACCAAAGCAGTTTGATGGGGTTGACGGCAATGATGAAGCGGCAAAAACATTGTGCCGACACATCCGTGCAATCGGCAGCGGTGATACGGTAGAGCGCCTTGCAGCACAGATAGAGCACTCGCCACCCCCCCTCGGTGTAAAGTCCACCTTAGCCGCTGCAAGCGAGACGGGGAGCTATAAACTGGTTGCTATAGGTGCCTCCACCGGCGGGCCGGTCGCCGTTAAACAGCTACTCTCAGCACTTACTGCAAACTTTCCTCTCCCGGTTTTAATTGTTGTACATATGCCAGCGAGTTTTACCCCGGCATTTGCCCAACGGCTTGATCAGCAGTGCGCTATCAGTGTCAAAGAGGCTGCAGATGGAGATCTTCTGAAACCTTCTCAGGTCTATCTTGCCCCCGGTGGAATGCAGATGGTGCTGGAGCGTCACAGAAGTGGAACTATAATAAAGATCAAAGAGAATACTTCGGGTCTGAGCTACAAGCCCAGCATCGATATCAGTCTTGGATCTGCGGCACGGCTCTATCCAGACAGTGTGTTGGCTATCGTTTTAACCGGAATGGGAGCGGATGGTATGCAGGCGGCTAAATTGCTGAAACAGAGTGGATCAACAGTCTGGTCCCAGGATGAGGCGAGCTGTGTGGTGTTTGGCATGCCCAGAGCGGTGGAAAAAGCGGGGCTCTCCGATAGAGTGCTGCCTCTGAGAGAGATCGGCCCAATGTTGAGTCGGGCGGTTTAGCATGGACTATTTCAGTATTGCCGGTGTCATCATCGCACTTGCCGCCATTATTGGTGGTAACGCCCTCGAAGGAGGGCATATCGATGCACTCTTGAACGGTCCGGCGCTGGTGATTGTATTTGGAGGTACTATTGGCGCTATTCTCCTGCAGACGCCAATGTCACTCTTTATCCATGCTCTGCGCCAGGCTGGAACGGTATTTGTTCCGCCGAAACACAAGGTTAGGCCGGCAATCAAGAAGATGGTGCAGTGGAGCAATGTTGCCCGTAAGGAGGGGTTGTTGGGGCTTGAGACGATAGCGGAGAAAGAGCCCGACCTGTTTATACGCAAGGGGATGCAACTGCTGGTGGATGGCAGTGAACCGGAAGTGATTCGTGCCATTATGGATGTTGAACTGGAGAGTGTTGAACACCATGACCTTCAGGCGGCGAGGGTTTTTGAGTCGATGGGCGGTTATTCACCTACCATTGGTATTATCGGCGCTGTTATGGGCTTGATTCATGTAATGCAGAATCTTGCCGATCCGAGCAGGCTCGGGGCAGGTATTGCCACCGCCTTTGTGGCAACCATCTATGGTGTCGGCATGGCCAACCTTTTTCTGCTTCCTTTCAGCAGCAAACTGAAGACACTGGCTTTGGCTAAGTCTCACTACCGGGAGATGATTATAGAGGGCATTGTCTCGATTGCCGAGGGAGAGAACCCACGGAATATCGAATCCAAATTACAGGGGTATATTAACTAAAGTGAAAGTGGAATAGGTCATGGCACGTAAAGAATCACCAGGGGTCGGAGTCGATTGCACTAAAGAGAGCGGAATAAATGCACAACTTTATCTGCAATCGACTCCGACCCCGAACAGTTAAGGCATAGTGCTGAATAATTACAAGTGGAATAGGTCATGGCACGTAAAAGACGGGAAGAGCAGCAAGAAAATCATGAAAGGTGGTTGGTCTCCTACGCCGACTTCATCACCTTGCTGTTCGCTTTTTTTGTGGTGATGTACTCGATTTCATCGGTAAATGATGGTAAGTATCGTGTTCTCTCTAACACCCTGACGGATGCTTTTCAGACCAAGCCGCAAAGCCCGGACCTGATACAGGTGGGTGAAGATATGAGAAGTATTGCACCGATAGAGGGTGAGTTTGCCTCTCCAACGGAGGTGGAACTGCCTGCAGTTGAGGAGAAGGCTGAAGTAGCGGAAGAGAGTGATCCCGAGGCCGATGAACCCTACACGGCGCCGCCGATGATACTGCCCGAAATTGAGAGCGCCCTTAACAGTTCACTCAGTAAATTTGTCGATCAGGACCTGGTTAACGTTACCCAGACCGATAAGGGCATAGAGGTGGAGATGAAGAGCAAGATGCTGTTTGGTCTTGGCAGCGCCAACCTCTCACGGGAGGCGCTGAATGCACTGCGGGATGTAGCCAAGATCGTCAAGCCTCTGCCCAACCGAATTCATGTCGAAGGTCATACCGACAACCTGCCGATCAGAACCATCATATTCCCTTCGAATTGGGAATTGTCTGCAGCGCGTGCGGCAAGTGTGGTTCACTTCTTCGGCAGGTTGGGCGTCGAGCCGAGCCGCATGGCGGCCATTGGCTATGGTCAGTTCCAGCCGTTGACTGATAATGCTACTGAACAGGGCAAGCAGAAAAACCGCCGGGTTGCCATTATTATCATGGCGGCCCCTAATGAGCGGGCTAACTGGGCGTCGGGTGGTTTGCGTTGAGTACTCTGTGCCGAGTGAGTCGGGTATGTTGAATAGATGCGAAATGAGGAGCTTAGATGACTGAAGCGGTATCAGAAGGTACGGTCAATGATCCGGTCGTCCAGTTAGTTACCTTTCTGCTGGCGGGAGAGACCTACGGCATCAACGTCATGCAGGTTCAGGAGGTTCTGCGGGTTTCGGAGATTGCTCCGGTACCCGGTGCGCCCTTCTATGTGCTTGGGATCATTAATCTGCGGGGTAATGTAGTCACGGTGATCGATACACGCAGTCGCTTTGGCCTTCCCCCGGGTGAGATCGGCTACAGTAGTCGTATTGTTATTATCGAAGCAGAGAAGCAGGTGGTTGGCATTCTTGTCGACATTGTTGCCGAGGTGATTGATCTGCATCTTTCAGCGGTGGAATCGGCGCCCAATGTTGGTAATCAGGAGAACTCGAAGTATATTCAGGGGGTGGCGACGGTTAATGGCAAACTACTGATTCTTGTTGATCTGAATAAACTGCTGACTGATGATGAGTGGGTAGAGGTCAGGAGCGTATAGACTCATGCCTGAAATCAGTCAACCAACGCCAGTCAAGCCGGTCTGGCCTTCACGTCCCGATAAGGATAAACAGGGGCGGAAGCAGGAGAAAGATAAGGAGGCGAGTGAGAAGCCGGATCAGGAGAAGGATAGTCGTCATCACAACGGTCGTCCTAAAATAGATGAGTATGTATGATGAACGCCTTACCTGATATTGCTGCATGGTGGATTGCCGGAGTGATTGGGCTGTTTGTAGTGGTGTGGGCATTGGTACAATGGGCCAGGGTAAAACAGCTTAACCGGAGATTGTCAGAGACTGAGAGTCGGATCAGCGCTTTGTCGGATAGCATCAGCGCCCTCTGCTCTGGTGCGGTGGGCGTCGATCAGCGTGTCAATCGTCTCGAACGCCGGGGCCGGGATCTTGTCTATCGACAGGAGACGATGGAGAGCCAACAACATGCAGACCGTCCCTATGCAGAGGCGATCAGTCTGGTGCACAAGGGCGCGACAGTGGAGCGGTTGGAAGAGGAGTTGGGCCTGAGCCAAAGCGAGGCTGAGTTGGTGTTTATGCTGCATGGTGATAGTGAGAAAACAGAAATTTGATGGTAACTATTCAGCTCACCCCT
>JBEVXT010000453.1:18224-19461 GCA_040505955.1 Sedimenticola sp.
GGCCTCCATAGTTTATTCACAAAATCCCCTAAGAGGTAACAAAAATGAACAGTTTGATCAGGCTCTCTGCAGCTATAGCGATGACCTGCATGTTTCTGGCCGGTAGCGCCCATGGTGGTTGGCAGGATCTGCTGAAATCGGCGGGCGATCTGCTGGAGGAGCAGAAAGTCACCCCTTCAGCCACAACAACACTCTCCAATGATCAGGTGATACGCGGTCTCAAGGAGGCGTTGAGTATTGGTACAGAGAAGGCGATCAAGTTGCTAAGCCAGCGCGGTGGCTATCTCAACGATGGAACGGTGAGAATTCCCCTTCCAGGTGTGTTGAAAAGTGTGGCAAAAGGTGCGCGCTCAATGGGGCAGGGGGCCCTGGTTGATGAGTTTGAACAGACCATGAACAGTGCCGCTGAACAGGCGGTGCCGGAGACCCTGGAGATCTTCAGCGAGACGATCAGAGAGATGAGCCTTGACGATGCCAGGGGTATACTCAACGGCGGAGAGAGCGCCGCCACCGACTACTTCAGAAGCAGGGGCGGCGAACGGCTGGCAGCAGCGATACTGCCGATCATTCAGCAGGCGACCCAGAGAGCCGGCGTCACCGCCGCTTATAAACAGCTGCTGGGGCAGGTTGGTTTCCTTGGTGCCTATGTCGATATGAACACCCTCGACCTGGACAATCATGTCACCTCCAAGGCGTTGGATGGGCTGTTTATCAAACTGGCTGAGCAGGAGCAGTTGATCCGCAAGGATCCCGTTGCCCGTACCACGGAGCTGTTGAAGAGTGTATTTGGTAGCAATGGAAAATAGGAGGGAAGTGACCGCGCAGGTGCCGATTCTCGGTTTCGCGGCATACAGCGGTACTGGAAAAACCACGCTTTTAAAGAAGCTGCTGCCTCTGCTCAAGGGCAAAGGTCTGCGAGTCGGTATGGTGAAACATACCCACCATGAGTTCGATATTGATCAGCCGGGCAAGGATAGCTACGAACTGCGTAAAGCGGGTGCTGATGAGATGCTGGTCGCCTCGGGCAGGCGCTGGGCATTGATGGTGGAGACGGGAAAAAGTGGTGACCCTGTATTGCAGGAGATGATCGGGCATCTGAATCAGGCCAACCTTGACCTGATTTTGGTGGAGGGGTTCAAGCATGAGCGGATGCTGAAGATTGAACTCCACCGTCCAGATCGCGGCAAGCCGCTGATTTTTCCTACTGATGAGGGGGTCATCGCAGTGGCAACCGACA
>JBEVXT010000454.1:0-7933 GCA_040505955.1 Sedimenticola sp.
ATTTCTGTCAGCAGCTGTTCCCAGTCCGGCAACTGCGCACCTGGAATATTAATGGCGTCAATGATCGATTGAATCTGATCCATACCCCGTTCTATCAGGTCAAGAATTGGGCTGCTCTTGCGGTTATCCGCCGGTTTCAGGCGCCGAACCAGAGATTCAAGCGCTGTGCTCACCTTGGCAATGTATTCGACCTCGGCCATGTCGGCGCTGCCATGGAGAGTATGCAGCGCTCGCTTCAACTCCCGGTCATCCTTGCAGTTACTCGCTTTCTTGCGGCACCCTTTGAGAAAGTTCCTTATGGTGCTGATGTGAGTCGCCGATTCATCCCGGAAAATCTCCAGAAGCGTCTCATCCATGCTGATCGCCGGTGCACTGGGGAAGAGCAACACCTCTGCGCTATCCATAGTGGGATGATCAAGCCGCCCCTCTTCGGCTGCTGAGCCGTCGTCACTCTCCTGTCGCTCTGTCGGTGCTTCCTGAAGAACCTGGCCGGAAGCCAGGGCAAACGTCCGATCCATCGTAGGTTGCACATCAACAGCAGGAGGCAAGCCCGTCTCCCGGGCCTCGATGAGAATCGGCAGTATTTTCAGGGATTCATCCAACAACATCAATACTGCGGGGGAAACCTCAATAGTTTCATCAATAATTCGGTTGAGCAGGTTTTCAATTGACCAGGAAAACTCGCCTATAGTGGAAGCACCCACCAAGCGACCGCTCCCTTTGAGGGTGTGGAATGAGCGCCTGAAAAGTGCCAGCGCATCCACATCCTTTCGGTTACTCATCCATCGCGGCAGATACTCCTGTATCACCTCTAACTCTTCCTTCGCCTCTTCCAGGAAGATCTCAAGTATCTCCGGATCAATATCCTCCAGTGGTGGCTTAATCCCCTTTGTGGGCGGTGTGGCCACCGGCTCCGCTTCATGCGAGACTCCATGAGCAGCATCGATATCCACGGTTTTGCTGTCATCGACAACTGCCGGGGCATCAGCAGCAGGCTCTTCCAAAGCTACATCTTCATCCGCAGGCAGGGACATTGAGAGCTTGCTCAGGGCCTCCCGCGCCACATCGAGAATTTCAGGATGGATACCTCTGCCATCACTCACCGCCTCCATGAAATACTCCAGGGAGGTCACTGCATCAGCAAACAGATCCAGCGCTTCGGCAGTCGGTTCATCCTTTTTTTCGAGCAACTCGTTACGAACATAAGTTGCAAGAGAGTCCAGCAATCCGGCCGCGTCGTTCAAGTTGAGAATACGGAAGGCCCCGGCCACATGGGCAAACCTTGCTGGCACCTCGGCTATCAACTCATGGTCTTGAGGCGATTCTACATATTCGATTATGGCATCTTTGTTTCTCGCCATATCGATTCCGGCTTCATGGATAACCGCGTCCGTTAGCCGCTGATATTCACCGACAGGCAAATCGTTGGGGAACTCATCATCCACTCCCGTTGAGTGGTATCCAACGCTGCCTGCAAAGTTTTCAAGGGAGGTTTCTATGAACAGGATATCCCCGGCCATAGCCATGAGATCCTGCTCGGAGGGGGAGGTTTCGGCACTCTTTATCTCATTGATGCGATCAGCCTGCCTCTTCAACCTCAGGCGCAATCCGCCCTGCCCAACCATGCCGAGAGTATCGGCAAGTTTATGCATCGGCTGCACCAACGAGAAGAGGCGATCCTGATCAGCGCTCTCATCGCGTATAAATAGATCCAAACCATCCTTAATGGATGTCAAATCACCGCTAATAGCGGCATGTAGTGACTCGACCAGTTCCTGGCCCGGAGCTGTGAATCGGCTCCGTTCACGTTCCAGCTCCGACTGTGTAATGGGTGTGTTTTCAAGCTCAAAGTCAACTTTGAGTTGCGCAATAAGTGGATTGTCCCCGGCTTCCGAGCAGGCGATATAGTAGAGCAGGCTCTTCAGAAGGCCATTATTCGGAGCCTCGGCAACAACCTGTTCACCATCATCAATGATCCTTTTGATCTCTTCATCGATTCGTCCCAAAAGACGTTTGGTGGCAACACCGGTGCCAATGTTCCCTTCCCCCATGGTAGCGGCGACAGCTTTTCCGACGGTAAACAGCCGTCTCACCTGGTCGGTACCAGACCCCGCTTCCAGTAAGTTAAAAACCTTCGCGATATTCTTCAGACCAGTGACTGCATCACGTTCGCGGTAGAGATCAAGCAATCCCTTGTGAAAGGGGTGACGCACTCTTCGCGCGAGGGCGGGAAGAGAGATGCTGGCTTTTCCAGTGACGGGGTCGGAAGCCAGTTTTTGCTCCAATTCCGGGGCATACAGAGCGACCTCGGAGAATAGCGGAGCATCCCGCACCGCACGAAGCTCATTGAGTGTGGGAAGAAGATAGAGAGGGAGATCTCTCGCGCCAATCTCAAGTTTTTCCAGATAGGCGGAGAGTTGCACCAAACCCAGCATCAGTGCCTCAGCGGCGGCATCACCTTTCCGGCTGCCTGCATCCCGCAGAGCACCGGCAACAAGTTCCATCTCTTCAGCCAGTAGGGCGGCGCCGAAGAGCTGCACCATACTCAGGGTACCGTATATCTGGTGAAGCTTGGCTATACAGTCATCGATCTGCTCCCCACCGCCGTCCCTCTCCACATACCCTTCCAGGGAACGACGAGCGGAATCAATGGTTGAGTCAAGCTCTCCCTTGATCCACTTTAGGGCGCTGTTATCTTGAACATCACTCATACCAGCTTTCACCTTGACCAAAGGTTATCAGGCGATTATTCAGGAAGGCGGAAACCCGCCACTGAATTCTGGAGGTCATCAGCCATATCGGCCAACCTCCCAATGGACGTAGCGGTGTGGCTTGTACCATCGGATGTCTGTGTAGTGATCTCCTGGATGACACTCATTGTGTCATTCACCAGAGATGCCTCCTTCGACTGTTGTTGAGCCAGATCAGACACCTGCATGGTTCGCTCGGAGATTGTCTTCGAGACGCTCTCGATCTCCTGCAGTGCCTCACCCGCCGCCTCGGCCAATTGCGCTCCGTTAACCACCTCAGTGGTGGTGGCTTCCATGGAACTCACTGCCTCATTGGTGTCCGCCTGAATGGTTTTAACCAGTGCTTCAATCTGTTTGGTTGCATTACCGGAGCGCTCTGCCAGCCGCTGTACCTCATCCGCAACCACCGCGAAACCGCGTCCCGCTTCGCCGGCCATCGCCGCCTGCATGGCGGCATTCAGAGCCAGAATATTTGTCTGATCGGCGATGTCATCAATCAGTTCAACGATATCACCAATCTCCTGGGAACTTTCACCAAGACGCTTGATTCGTTTTGAGGTTTCCTGGATCTGCTCACGGATGGTGTCCATGCCGTTGATCGTGCGGCGTACTGTCTCAGCACCGTTACCGGCTATCTCTACCGAACGTTGGGATACCTCGGCCGACTCCGATGAGTCATCGGACATCTGCCCAATACTCACCGCCATTGTTTTGATTGAGTCAGTCGCCTGTGAGATCTGCTCCGCCTGATGCTCACTCGCCTCGGCGAGGTGCATTGCTGTGGCCCTACTCTCCTGGGCTGATGATGATACCTGGGATGATATTTCGTTAATCGTCGTTACCAGACTGCGCAACGCTTCGATGGCGTAGTTGATGGAGTCGGCGATCGCCCCTGTCACATCCTCTGTTACCGTAGCGGTCACCGTCAGGTCACCATCGGCGAGGTCACCCATCTCATCCAGCAGCCGTAAAATAGCTTTCTGGTTCTTTTCATTCTGCGCTTTACTCTCTTCCTCACGCCGCCTTGACTGAGTCAGCATGGAGTATACAAGCACGATAAGCAGCAGCAGTGCAGTGATACCCAGCACCACAATCAGAGGGATGCCTGCCCTGATGCCGGCGAATTCAATCAGACCCGGCTTCTCGCCATACCGTTTTATCAGTTTGGAAGTGCTCTCTTCGACAAGGTCGGCAGTATCATTTACCTGCACGCTGGCTTCGAGTGCGGGGAGCACCGAGGGTACAGCCTGGATAATCTCAGAGGCATGGTCATTGATTGAGCTGAAGACCACTGCCACTTCCCGCAGCATGGCAACCGCCTGTGGATCCGTAACCGGTGCAATCTCCAGGGACTCACTTCCCGTAAGCATCCCCTCAAGTACGCGGCCGAACTGATCGGCATCCCGACTGAACTGATCTATCGCCGCCGCAGTAACCTGTCCGCCTATCAATACCCTGGCTACATTCTTATCGATTCTTTCCGCCAGCATCAACTGCCGTGACGCCGTGGCCATCATCTTCTGTGAAACGTCACCGTCAATCAGGCTCGCAACCACCTCTTCAGAAAACGCCTGCAGTTGCGGGACAAGATCTGTGATTACACTGATAAACTCCCGCACCGAGAGGATCTCATCCCTGTTAACGAGTACATCATCGGAGACTTGGCTAAGCGCCAGCCAACTGTTCTCGACCTCTCGCAAATCATCTTTCGCCCCCGCTGGAGAGGGTGGTAGGCCCTGTGCCGGGATACCCAGCTTCAGTTCATTTATGCGCCGCGCGAGCCCATCCCGGGATGCCCTGAGCCGGTCAAACGAAACCTTGTCACCGGCAGCACCAGTCAATGAGTACTCTGCAATCTCCAGCGCAAGCACCTGCATCTCACTGGTGCGCACCAGGTACGCCTCATTGTTTGATGTCCACTTGGTGACATGGGCAAAAGTCAGCAACGTAAGGATCAACGAAACCAGTAATCCAACAGACAAAAACAGAATAACTCGATTGGACGCAAATCCCGTCCCCGTAGCAGACCTTTTTTTCATTTCCGCCTCTCTCCAGAAAGAGCTTATTGCTTCTTAAAAAAACTTATTGACAGCCTCTCAGCCATCACTTCGCAACCAATAAATCAAACTGCCGCAACCCTGAAACGCAGATCTTCCGCCAACTCCTTCATACTAAACACTGACCAGACGGTACCATCCAACTTGTAGGCCCTCGGCATGTATTGCCTGAGGCTATCCTGCAGTGAAGGCAACGACGCCCCCTGCTGATCCGTCAGATGACGGATACCCTTGACGTCACCAATCAGCAATCCTGCGTAGAGTCCCTGGTGATCTATGACCAGAACGCGACTGCGTCTCCCTATCTCCGCTGCCTCACCGCTGAGGTAGAGCTGCAGATCAATAAGTGGAAGAAGGTTACCACGAATATTGGCCACACCCAGCATCCAGGGATGAGTACCGGGCACTGAGGTCACCGCAGGTGGAAAATTGAGAATCTCCTTGACCTCGTTAAGGGGTGCTATTGCCTGCATGCCAAAAGAGTAAAATAGAACCCCTTCCCAAAACTGTTTATCTTCCACCTGCAGGGGAAGCCCAGCCGCAAACCGGCGGCTTCTGCCATCGATATCCTTAAGCAGTTCGACCGTTTCTATTGATGTTAGTACCGCCATACGAATTCAGCTTTCCAGTACACTTTTTATTTTCTGCAACAAATCCACAGAGGTGACAGGCTTGACCACATAGTCTCTTGCTCCCTGACGCATTCCCCACGCTTTATCAGTCTCCTGATCTTTGGTCGTTACCAGAATTACCGGAATATCTTTGGTCTCCGGTGCACGCGTCAGCTGTCTTGTTGCCTGAAAACCGTTAAGACCCGGCATCACAACATCCATCAATATCACATCCGGATGCAACTGTTTCGCTTCAGCGATGCCACTCTCACCGTCTTCGGCGGTGATCACCGAATACCCGCCCTCCTCTACAATTCGCTTGATGACGTGCGTTTCCGTAGGCGAATCATCAACCACCAGTATGGTCTTGACTGTATCGGAATCGCTCTCCGGGGTAGCGCTGTTTTTCTTAAAAAAAGATCTCATAGTCTGTCCCTCACCGGATTATCGTTATTCAGTATCGAACACCATGAAAATCATGCGGCCCTCTGCCCGTACTTGCGAATGGCACCCAACAGCTCATCTTTGGTAAACGGCTTAGTAAGGTACTGTTCTGAACCAACAATGCGCCCCTTTGCCCGGTCAAAAAGGCCATCCTTTGATGAGAGCATGATAACCGGCGTTTTATTGAATTCGCTGTTATTTTTTATCAGTGCGCAAGTCTGATATCCGTCCAGGCGAGGCATCATAATATCAACAAAAATCACATCAGGGCGGCTGTCGGCAATAATCGACAGCGCTTCAAAACCATCGGTGGCCGTCAGTACATTACATCCCGCCCGCTTTAGCAGGCTCTCAGCGGTTCTGCGTATCGTCTTACTGTCATCAATCACCATCACCTTCAAGTTGGAGATGTCAACATCGAAGTTCTCACTCATCGCCTGGTACCTTAACATTCATTAACCATCATTGGGCTACACACCGCCGCCGTCTCAGCCCTGAGGTGTCACCGTCGTCAAGCCAAATAACTGCCAGATCTGCATGCCGCCACGATAGTAGTATATTTTCTTGGGCGGATAACCCACGTTGAGCAACCCCCTGATGGCACGCGGGGATTGACCGCAGGCAGGACCATTACACCACACAACCAGCTCCTTGGCATTGGAAAAATCCCAATCCTTGGTCATATTCTCACTATTTGAAACTCCCCAACCCTCCATAGTTTTGGTAAAAGCCCCCACCTCGCCACGCTGCGTTGCTCCAAAAGATTCCAACGCTTCAATCATCGGCGCCTCACTGGCTTTCTTACTCAGCACAGAAAACGGAACATTAACCGACCCCGGAATGGTCTCTTTAGCAAACCAACTGGGAGTTCTTGCATCGATCAGCAAGCCTTTACCATCCCGCAGTTGGTTCTCCATGAACTCAAACATCTCTATCTCACCTATGGTCTTGACGCGGGGATCCACCGCCATATCGACGATACAGAAGGGAGGACATTTCCTGATAGTCTTAGCAAAATATCCGCGCAGTTGGTAGTCCGGGTCTTGAACGCGCTGTACCTTGACAGAACGCCCCTCATGAATAACGTGAAGATAGTGCTTGTCCTTGTAAAGAGGTATAGCGAAACCCGCCCCTCCGGCTCCTTCTTCTTCCCCTGCCGCTACCGCAGCTTCCATGACCGACAGCTGTAAAACTGTGATCAACATCACTATTTGAAACAAACCCTTACTCATTATTTTTCGCATTGTTGTCAAAACTCCGATGGGCTGACACCTGTTTTAGAGATTGGAACCTGGTTTAAACTGTTACACCATCACCATCACCGAAACCGTTGATCCAAGGGTCAAGCCGGTATTGGGGTGGGAGTTACCGTCACCGCCGCTGAAGAAAAAAATCCATTATTTTTTTCCGTACCTGAGTGTAAGAAGCGCCACCCAGATAAGCTCCGTATATCTCCTCCTGACTACGAAGTTCCAACTTTTTGTAAAAAACAGCGCTACCGGTATATTTTTCCTGCAGTTGCGCCTCAAACTCATCAATCGACAGCCCCGAGGTGAAACCTGCACCGGCCCGCTTGGTTACCACAGGAGTGTCATTAACGGCAGCTTGATCCTGCGCGGTGCGCTTACCCAGCTTCTGCCCCTCACTGTTGATCTCACTAAGGTACTCATCCTCATCAGCCGCCAACAGGACAGTGGGCAACAGACAGCCACTAAGGGCTAAACAGAAAAATGGTATTGCGCACTCACGCGCACGCCGTACTCTCCAGCGTTTGCTATAGCTCATTGGAACCCAAACCTCCTAAACCTCACCCTTTGGGGGGGATCTCCCGGCTCCGAAGAGCGGGGTAGTTGTAGTTGTAGTTATAGTTGTAGTTATAGTTATCCTGATACTGCAACGCCTATGACAATACGCTCAGCCCTCCATGACCAAAAAATGACGTGTCGCCAGTAACCGCACGAAGAAAATAACAACTGACGTGGTACTCTGCAACATTTATTCATATCAAAACGCCTGTCATAGCGATGCTTACAATGAATAACCTATTGTTTATTAAAATGAATAATTATTT
>JBEVXT010000455.1:0-5952 GCA_040505955.1 Sedimenticola sp.
TCCCTCGCCCTCTAACACCTGCATTTTGAGTATGGCATTCCTATTGATATTTACCACCCGCAAAACCCAGCACCCCTTTCTTGTGCCCTGTGAAATCGAGGTCAGAGTAAAATTTTATCGTCAGAAAAGGAGGTCTTAATTTTACTCTAACCCCGATTTTCAGACCCCGATTTTCATTTTTGTTAAGCGAATGTAGCTAATTGATTTGCCAGGGTCTTGCGGCTATTATGTACGGAATAACCGTACGTCAAGAGAGTCTTCCAATGGATACCGTTAGTGTAAACAAATTCAGAGACCACCTGAAAAGCTTTGTAGAACAAGTAGTTAGCCAGCACGCGCCGATAAAAGTAACTCGCCGTGCCGGAGAGGATTTTGTAGTGGTTAGTGCCGATGATTGGGAACGCGACCAAGAAACATTATATGTCTTACAAAACAGCGACTTAATGAGACAAATAGCTGCCTCAACAGGCACCCATAAGGAGGGGAGAGGGTATAAACCAACAGCCGGGGAAGTTGATGCGATCACTGGTGTTTGAAGGCACTACATGGGCTGCTTACGAAGAACTCAGACAGAAAGATAAGAAGTTGCACAAAGCCCTTTGCTGGGTGCTGAAAGAGATGCTTCGCAATGATCCTGCCACTGGAACGGGTAAGCCTGAGCCATTGAAACATACCCTCTCTGGTTTATGGTCTCGCCGCATTAGCCAAAAAGACCGTGTTATTTATAAGTACGATAGTAAATACATTTACATATTTGCTATTGGTGGGCACTACGATCAGTTTTAACCGCCCGTCGCTGTAGGAACGCCGGTTACCCGACGCCCCCCTGCACAGATCCCGGCATGCAGTTTTCCGCACCGGGCTCTTCAGTCATACTCACTCGCACAGAAGGACAGGTCTTCACGCAAGCCCCCGATTCATTTCCGCCTTGCTGGAGACGCTACCTTTATTGATGTTGATGAATGACCTACCTTGTAGGCGTAATCGGAGAGCTCTTTTTGCTCACCTTTCTAATGCCTCTATGAAACTTTCGCTTTCACTTGGGTAGGTGAAATAGTGCAAAATTCCACCATTAACAGGTAGCGTCCCCTTCATCTTTCCGTCAGAACCAGGAACGACTCGGTGGTCACGCCGCTAGCGGTTATGTGGGGGTTCATCATTGGCACGCGAACTGCGCACACTCTTAACCTTTTATCTTTGGCGACGACTCTCTCTTCATGTCCTCCACCTTTTATCAGTACGCCCAACGTTGCAAATCAGAGGCGCGCGCCTTTGGCGCGTCCGCTAGATTTGCCTTGTAGCGATTTATCAGTCAAGTCGCGCTGCTTCCGCCGCTATATGCCCTGCAAACGCGGTTACAAATGATTTGAGCCCTGTCATAGACGAAAGTTGAGAATATTCACCCGAGTCCACAGCGCTCCGTTCTGCCGTGATTACAGTGGCTGCGGTATATAGCTGTTCTTGCACGAGTCGCTGACATAGCAAGTCGTATCTTTCAAGGTGCGAAGCCCCCTTAAACTCCTCAAAAACCGGAAAGTGCGGTGATGACACCCGGACAGGGCTTCGTGATTTCGGCGCATCTTCGACCATTATCAACCAACCGACAAACGGGCGAAGCTGTTTCCCGAATGCACCTTCCCGATAAGCCGTCCATAGGTCATGTGCTGTTCCGATTGCTTCCTCGGTACGGTTGTTGAAGTTGTTTCCAAACGACGGGCCGACTTGGCTTTTCAACTCAATGGCAGCAATCAACTCTCCTTTGTACATCACCAAAAGGTCCCACAATTTCGTCGGGCGGAAGTAACCGGGCAAGGTCAGCATCGTCCTGTTCTGGTGTATCTCGGCATGGGACAGTCCATTGGCCTTGATGATGTCGAGAACCAACGCCAAGAACCCGTCCATGTTTTTGCCAGCGGTGACACCTGCACGTTCACCTTGGTCGGCCGTACCCGATTCAATCTGCTTTTGCCTTGCTGCTTCGCGGTTACCCCAAAACGCCTTCACGGCTTCGCATGCTTTCTGATCGTAATCAACAAGATCGAGGGCCATTTATTCTCCATTGCCTCCAAGGGCAGATCGTTCTTCGTGACTCAGGTCGTAGAGCTTGAACACAGCCCGGTTGCACGCTTGCACGTCTCGCTTGATGGCAGCCTCGGCCAACTCGCGGCGCAACGGTTCAGTTACTTCCGCCCACAGTGGGACGCGAATGCGGCGCAGGTACTGCGCTTGGAAGCGCAGAAAACCACCCCGCATTTTCGTTGAATAGGTCGCCACGAACAGGTGAGAAACAGCGGACAGCAACACAGCCTGCAAGGCCCGCAAATCCCAGTCATCTGACGTGACGTAGTAGAGGTTGTGGTGGGGATACAGCTCACCACCCTCAAAAACGATGTGCGCCTCACCCTTGATGTCCGGGATTAGGAGCTTCGGCCTCGCGGCCCGCGCCGGAGTGATGCGGTCAATGGTGCGATACCAGTTGGCCGGAGCCTTCCGCGCACAGTGCCGCCCGGCGATCACCTCTCGTCGAGCTTCAAGATAGCGTCGCAGGCGCGGATACTCGTATAGATCGACCAGCCCGCCTGACTCTGCAAAGGGATTGATGACGGCCTGACCGTGCCACTTCACCTCACCGGACATTATGTCCTTGGTTGTTACCAGCGGAAGCTTCCGGTCTGGCTCGACATCGAGTGCGTCGAAGTCGCCAATGAACGCCTTGTCCGCGCCGGTCGCGACACCAATCCCAACCTTGCACCCCACCTCTTCCAACAAGGGGAAGCTGCCTTCCAGCCGACGAATGAGCGCCAGCTGGTCGGATGACTCAAGCAGCCACGGCTCCGCACCGTTGGTGACTCGGGTAAGTTCCCGCACCGGGCCAGCTTCTTTCAACAGCGTCCGTGCACCAAGCAAACCCGCCAGCGTAGCCAGCTTTGTCCGGTCAATGGTCGGACGGTGGGCAATGCGCGTCGCGCCAGGCGCTTCCCGGCTGATGATAGTGATCGCCGGATAGGCAATAACGTCCGAGTGGAAAGCCGGAGTATCCACCATATCGACATAGACTTTCAGGTGGAACCTTTCTGCCACGAGGCTCCGAAGCGGACCACCATAGCGGTTCTTCATCCAGCGATCTGCGCAGATGAAGCCTAGACAGCCACCGTTTGACAAGACCGAGAGCGACCGCCCTATGAAGGGAATATAGATATCGGCCCGGTCATACATCATCTGGTAGCGGCTGCGATACTCGGCCAGCAGCGGGGCCGGGATCAACTCCTGACGGACATAAGGCGGGTTACCCACCACGAAATCGAATTCACCCTCCAGCGGTGCCAGCAGGAAATCCCCCTGAGACAGCCAACGGCCAGCAAGGGCCGCTGCGGTTTTCGCTGCCATCCCCTCGCGCGTGAGAAGTACAACAACGGCGGCGTAGGTACTGCGGAAGGTGTCGTGGTGCAGCTCGACCGCCCGGATTGCATCGCCCAGTTCGTCGAGTGCGGTACCGTTCGACCTTGCCGCTCGCCAGGCATTCAAAAGCCGTTCTATGATCGGCAGCAGGAAGTCTCCTCCACCGAACGACGGTTCCAAAAGCCGCTTTCCGTAAAGAGGTTGATCATCCGTGTAGCCAGCCAAGTCAAGGATGAAATCAACCACTTCCCGGCGCGTGAACACTGCACCCCGAGAGTCCGCCTCGGCGTTCAATGCCAGTTGCTCAATTGCAGCCTGAACCTTCGGAGAGGTATAGACAGGACTGTTCAGTTCCAATGCCATTTGCGTTGATTGCAAGAAATAACCTCTCAATATGGATATGGTTGTACCGCTAACGCCCGCAACACCGGGCAATTTGAATCACGAGGGTCAGAATCACGAGTCACAAGTCACGCGCAAAGTCACGAGTGTCAGGTCTCCCATTCGGTTAAACAAAAGAGTTAATATAATCGATTTCGCCCATCTAGCCACCAACAATGCCTAACGCTGCCATAATTTGCTACCTGAAGCGTAGCTTAAGGTGGTCAAATTGATGGCCTAGTTACGCGGCACTGAGATTCAAGGGGTGCACTTTAGTAAGCTTGATCTGTTTTTTGGCAAGCCATAGATCATAATTGTCTTGCATTGTGAGCCAACTCTCGGGGCTACGACCCAATGCCTTAGAAAGCCTTAATGCCATTTCTGGGCTGATGCCGCTTTGACCCTTAATAACCCTATTGAGAGTAGACGCTGCAACATCAAGGTGCTTGGCAAGATTACGACAACTAATATCGAATGGATTCATATATGTTGCCTGTATAAACTCACCGGGATGCGGAGGGTTGTGCATACTCATTAGTGATAATCCTCATAATTTACATATTTGCTATTGGTGGGCACTACGATCAGTTTTAACAGCCTGCTGCTGTAGGAACACCGGTTACCCGACGCTTCCTGCCTGTATAGATCACGGCATGCAGTTTTCCCGCACCGAGCTCTTCAGTCATATTCATTCAAACAAAATCGACCAGAATAGGAAAAATTGATGACCCATATTTCCTTTTCCTTAAGTGCTTTTCATTTGCTTTAACAGCTTGTCGTAATCTGAGTGGGAACCCACCCAAAACCAGACTATCTTTTCATCTTTTATTATTCCCACAGCCCTATAATCTTTGGTGATACGCACGGAATAAACGGGCAGGCTTGAATGCACCCTTTTGAAATGAAGGCTTGG
Source organism: Sedimenticola sp. (assembly GCA_040505955.1). GTDB lineage: Bacteria > Pseudomonadota > Gammaproteobacteria > Chromatiales > Chromatiaceae > Vondammii. The sequence goes on from JBEVXT010000455.1 coordinate 4,694, forward strand.
ATACCAAGGGTTTTCTAGGAACAGAAAATAGGCTTCTTTAGCCTTTTTCTTAATGTCTTTTGGCAATGTCCTGTGGTATTTACAAAACTTGGCTGTGGCTTTAGATATCACAGCTTATCAATATCCAAGTCTGTTGTACTTCCTTGCTGTTCTTCGTTTAATGCCTCCAGCGCCAATTGACCCAGAGCGTCTTCAGATTCAGCAAAGAGTCGATCCCATTTTCTTTCCGATTCAATTTCTTCCAGCACCCATCGTGCCAGGGCATTTTGCTCCACATCGGGCAATCTGGATGCCTCAGTAAATGCTTTTTCTAGCATGCTAGTCATTGTATTATACCTCGCCTGTCTTGCTGCAATTAACATTTGGTCTCAGGAGTGGAAAAAAGTGTAGCGCGGAATGAGCATAACTTTTTGACGCCCCTTCAAGCCCCTTGTTAAGATAATCCTAATTGCCTTGCGCCTCAATCTTAAATATAGGTGATGTAAGTTCTGCATACCCATGTCCCATTGTTTTAAATTCCCCTGTAATATTTACATTTATTATTGTTTTAATTATATTGACTATAGTATTTTTACCAAACCCATGTGCGGAGAGTTTTTTCTTATAGTTTGATTTTGAAAACCTTAAAGTATACTTATCGTTATTTTTGTTTCTGTTCCACTCCCTAATGTCTTTCCCGAAAAAGCAATAAACATTTTGTTCAGTTAGTTCTCCATCTTCAATAAATAATATAACTATAAATGCATCTGTTACATATTTTCTGGGTATTTCTATCTGTGACTTTGTAGTGATCACTGATCGACCTTTACATTGTATCCGGCAGAATTTTGCACCGTCAGAGACATCAAGTAAGGCCAAAAGATCAGCCCCATTATGATCAGATTTAGGTTTCACAACTAATACACCTTCTCTCTGTAAAGCATGAGAGACGATGTCTTCTGCTATATGTTCTAGACTAGAGGTGGAAACGTTCATATTTTCCTAACCATTGACTATATTGCTGGCACGCTTTCTGACATAACCCACTGCTGCCGACACCCTTTTTCTCTTCCATGATTATATCTATTCTTTGGAGACCCCACCTGGTGATACCGGCCCCTTTAAGCACCGCAAGCGGCTCGGGCACATTCCCAACTCTTCTGCTAACTATCCCTTAGCGACAGGACTTTCATAACGCACCCCAACAATATAGTAGCGCCTGTCACCCCGGGGTGTCCGTACCACCACTTCGTCGTCGATGCGGCGTCGCATCAGGGCGC